>DATGEF010000241.1:0-12747 GCA_035310405.1 Chloroflexia bacterium
AGCGCAAAAAGTACATCTGGTGGGACGCCACGCAGCGGCAGTGGACCGGCTATGACGTGCCCGACTTCCCGGTGGCCAAGGCCCCCGACACCCCCCCCGATCCCCAGGGCACGGGGATCGACGCCCACTCGGGCGCCGACCCGTTCATCATGATGGCCGACGGCAAAGGCTGGCTCTATGTGCCGAGCGGGCTCAAAGACGGGCCATTGCCCACCCATTACGAGCCCGAGGAGGCCCCGGTGAGCAACGGCCTGTATGGCCAGCAGACCAACCCGGTGGGCAAAGTCTGGCGCCGCGGCCGCCAGCGGCTGATCGCGCTCGGCGATGCCCGCTTCCCCTTCGTCATCACCACCTACCGGCTCACCGAGCACCACACGGCCGGGGGCATGAGCCGCTGGCTGCCCTGGCTGGCCGAGCTCCAGCCGCAGGGCTTTGTCGAGATCAGCCCGGCGCTGGCCCAGGAAAAGGCCATCGCCAACGGCGACTGGGTCGTGGTCAGCACACCGCGCGGCGCGGCCGAGGCGCGGGCCCTGGTCACCGACCGCCTGCAGCCGCTGAAAATCCGCCGCCGCCTGGTCCACCAGGTCGGGATGCCCTGGCATTTCGGCTGGCAGGGCCTGGCCACCGGCGGCGTCGCCAACAACCTGACCGCCCTCGTCGCCGACCCCAACGTCAGCATCCACGAGAGCAAAGCCTTCATGTGTGATCTGCGGAAAGGACGGCTCCCCCGATGACCCAGTCCGCCGATGGCGCCTTCATCCCGATCAGCGACCTGGCGCAGCGCGACCGCACCCGCCGGCCGAAGGGCTTCTTCACCGATACCTCGGTCTGTATCGGCTGCAAGGCCTGCGAGGTGGCCTGCAAGCAGTGGAACGCGCTGCCCAGCGACGGCTACGAGTATACCGGCTTCAGCTACGACAACACGCAACACCTCTCGGGCAGCACCTGGCGCCACGTCGCCTTCGTCGAGCGGCCGGGCGCCGGCCACGCCGGGGCGCAGTCCAACTGGCTGATGGCGTCCGACGTCTGCAAGCACTGCACACATGCCGGCTGCCTCCAGGCCTGCCCAACCGGGGCGATCATCCGCACCGAGTTCAACACGGTCGTCATCCAGGAAGATGTCTGCAACGGCTGCGGCTACTGTGTGCCGGCCTGCCCCTTCGGCGTGGTCGAGCTGGCCGCCCTGCCCGTGCCGGCCGTCGTGCAGGGGCCGGACAGCCTGAGCGGGCAGGTCGCCGGCCCGCTGGCCCATAAATGCACGCTCTGTTACGACCGGGTGGTCGACGGCATCGAGCCGGCCTGCGCCAAGGCCTGCCCCACCGACTCGATCCAGTTCGGCGATATCGACGAGCTGCGGGCGCGGGCCACGCGGCGGGTCGCCGACCTGCATGCCAAAGGCATCCCCGAGGCCTACCTGTATGGCGCGCAGGAGGGCGACCCGGGCACCAGCGGCGGCATCGGCCCGCTCAATGCCTTCTTCCTGCTGCTCGACTCGCCGGAAACCTACAACCTGCCGGACCGGCCGCAGCTGCCGCAAAACAACGTCCTGCCCGGCTATGTCGCCACGGCGCTCACGGCCCTGGCCCTCGGCCTGGGAGCCGCGCTGGCCTTCCGGCGCCGGTGACGGCGGGGAGTAAGAACGGGATGGGAGAATCAGCCGATGGACCCGACGCCCCAACAGATCGCCGCGACCCAGGGACCGGGCACGACGCTGCCGGTGACCGACCGGCCGGCGTCCGGCCCGGGCGCGGGGCGGGACGCCGCGCTGACGACGGTCACCAGCCAGGCCCGCGGCAGCTACTACGGCATCGCGCCGATCAAGAAGCCGCACTGGCAATGGGAGATCGTGCTCTACTTTTTCCTGGGCGGCATCGCCGCGGGCGCCTACACCCTGGCCACGATCGCCGAGGTCTTCGGCGATCGGCGGCACCGCCCGATCGTCCGCGCCGGGCGCTATATCGCCCTGCCCTGCCTGCTGATCAGCCCGGTCCTGCTGATTAAGGACCTGGGCATGCCACGCCGCTTCTTCCACATGCTGCGTATCGTCAAGCTGAAATCGCCGATGTCGCTGGGCACCTGGGGCCTGCTGGCCTTCAGCGGCTTCGCCGGGCTGTCCGCGGTGGCCGAGCTGGCGGCGCAAGGATTCGGCCGCGGCGGCTGGCCGGCCCGCCTGGCGGGGCGGCTGCCCCGTCGGGGGTTGGGCCGCGCCGGCAGTTTCTTCGCCCTCTTCGTCGGCGGCTACACCGGCGTGCTGCTCTCGGCCACGACCGTGCCCCTCTGGGCCAAAAACAAGTACCTGCTGGGGCCGACCTTCATCAGCAGCGCCCTCTCGACGGGAGCCGCGGCTATCACGCTGGCGCTGGCCGCCACGGGCCAGGATGACGACGCGGCCCTGCACGCGCTGGAAGAGGCCGAGATCCTCGCGCTGACCAGCGAGCTCGGCTTCCTCGCCGCGCAGGGGGTCCATGCGGGCCCGCTGGCCCGGCCGCTGCTCACCGGCAAGTACGGCACGATCTTC
Source organism: Chloroflexia bacterium (assembly GCA_035310405.1). Classification (GTDB taxonomy): domain Bacteria; phylum Chloroflexota; class Chloroflexia; order QHBQ01; family JAICKM01; genus JAICKM01. The sequence continues at coordinate 2,519 of DATGEF010000241.1, forward strand.
GTGCCGGGCGTGGTTCTGGGCATGGTGTGGCCCCTGCTCGCGCAGTTGCACGGCATCCGCCGCGGCCGTCGCACGCGGCGCGGGCGGATCGTCACCAGCCTGGGCGTGCTGCTCGGCGGCCTGATCCTGCGCTGGACGCTGGTCTACGCCGGCAAAGACTCGGCCGACGACCCGGCCGCCTATTTCGCGCAAACCCGGGGCGAGTGAAGAACAGCTGACAGACGCGCAGATTCCTGCTTCCCGCCTGTCACTCCTGAAATGGCCAGCGGGAGGGCCGCCGCAACGCGCCGGCCCCCTTACCGCCCGTTGGCGAGCGCGATCGTGTAGAGCAGGATTTTGCAGGCTTCCTCGCAGCAGGACACCCACTGGTAGGCCTGCTCCAGGGTCGCGCCGCCGGCAAAGCAGCCGTGGCCGCGCACCAGCATCAGGCGGCCGGCGCCCGCCGCATACAGCGACTCGGCGATCTCGGCGGCTAGCGCGGCGGAGCCGGCGGGGTGGCGGGGGGCGAGCACAGGCACGTGGGGCAGAAACTGGCGCCCCTCGCTGTTGATCGGCTCGATATCGTCCAGTTGCAGCGAGAGGGCCACGGCGGCCGCCGGGTGGGCGTGGACCACCGCCTGGGCCGCGCCGTGCCGGTAAATGGCCCGGTGGGCGGCCAACTCGCTGCTGGCCAGCGGGGTCTGGTCGTCGTCGGCCAGCACGCCGGTGGTGATGAGATCGCCGGGCCCCAGCCGGCCTAGCATCGCCCCGCTGCGGGTGATGATCAGCTGATCGCGCCCGCCCGGGGCCAGCACGCTCAGATTGCCGGCGTGCGACGAGCAGAGCCCACTGACAAAAATATCCCGGCCGATCTCCTGAAACATGCCGACCCGTGCCTGATCCGGCCGCCTGGCCATCGTCGTCCTCCTCTTCAGGCCGCGGCGGTGACGGCCAGCGCCTGGATACGCAAGAAGCGGTAGGGGTCGGGCCAGGGGATGGGGAGTGGCTCCCAGTGCTGGCCCGCGTCGGGCGAGCGGAACAGCCCGGCATTGCTGGCGGCATAGAAGACGCCGGGCTCGGCCGCGTGGGCGGCCAGCACGGGCGCCAGCAGGCCTTTGGCCTCCGGCAAGCCCGCCGCGCAGAGCCGCCAGACCTCGCCGCGGCACTTGCGATAAATATACGACTCGGCGGCCGGTGGATAATGGGCCTGCTGGGGGCCGCTGGCCGCTGAGACGACGATCGTCTCCGGGTCGCCCGGGTCGACCGCGAGTCCCCACAGGTAGTGGTGCTGCAGGCCCGCCCCACTGTACTGCCAGGTGGCGCCGCCGTCCCGGCTCTCGGCATAGCCGCGGCCCGGGTCCAGGAAGCCGTCGCCCGCCGCCGCATAGACGCGGCCCGGCGCTTGCTCATGTGTGGCGAGGGTGTGCGCGTCGCGGGGCCCGTCCGGCTGGCGGTCGTGCCAGGTCCGGCCGCCGTCGGGGCTGCGGACCAGCGCCCCCGCTTCGATCGCCACATAAAGCCGCCCGGGCGCGTCGGGGGCCAGGCCGATTGCCCGCACGTGATGGGTTTGCGGACGGGGCGGGAAGCTCCAGGTAGCGGCCGAGGGCAGCGCCCGCAGGCCGGCACACTCCTGCCAGGTCTGGCCGCCGTCCGCCGAGCGGTACAGCGCGCTCGGCTCCGTCCCGGCATACACGACCCCCTGATCGCCCGCACGCTCAACCGGGCTGACGACCACGGCCATGATCTGCCGATCGGCCAGGGCGGCGCCGGCCGGCTGCCAGGAGGCGCCCGCGTCCGCGCTGTACCACACCCCCTGACCAAAGGTGCCGCAGTAGAGCCGCTCCGGGCGCAACGGGTCGCCGGCGACGCTCTGCACCGGCCGATCGCGCAGCCGCTGGTCCACCCGCCAGGTGTGATCCTGGCCGCGCGCCACCAGCAAGCCCTGTTCCAGCGCGATATAAAGAGTGGTCATCGTCTGCTCCTTCGTCAGCGATCAGGGGTCAGGGGTCAGGGATCAGGGGTCAGCGGTCAGCCAAATTACCTGATCGCTGATCGCTAACCGCTGATCGCTAACAAGAGTGGTCATCGCCCGCCCCTTCCGCACGCCATCTGGCCATAGTCAGCCGTCAGCCCGATTACCTGACCCCTGACCCCTGATCCCTGACCCCTGACCCCTGACCCCTGACCCCTGACCGCAGTGGCACGCTTATTGCCATAGTAGGATGAACCGTTCAGGCTTTAGCGACCCAGCAGCGTTGACGCCGCCTGTATATACACCCCTGAATCGGTGGGAGGCACCGCATGAGCGATACCGAAGTCGCACGCACCGTGCGTCGGGTCCTAGCCACGTTGTTGGACGACGGCGACACGGTACGAGTTGAGGTAGAACAGGGCGTGGTCTACCTGGAAGGTATTGCCACGAACGCGGGCCAGAAGCATAAAATCCAGCAGCTGGTTACCCGGGTGCCGGGCGTGCGACGGGTGATCGACTGCCTATCCCTGGAACACATAGCCAAGCTGGAGACGAACTTTAGCGCGATCCCGTTCGGCCCAGCGATAGCGTATCTCCGGTCACCGCACTTGCGGCCGGGCAGCTCCGGCTGAACCGCGCAGGGGCCGGTGCTGCGGGCCACGCCACTCCCCGGGGCGCTCGTGACCGAAGAGGGGTCGGGGATCAGTGGGTCCCCGACCCCTCTTCGTGCTCGACAGTCTTCTCCAGGTTGCGGGGGTGATCGACATCGCACCCCCGGCACACCGCGATCTCATAGGCCAGGAGCTGCAAGGGCAGGGCGGCGAGCACGGGCTCCAGGAGCGGGTCCGTGGGCGGCAGATAGATCACCCGGTCGGCGAGCTCGGCCAGGCGCTCGTCCCCGTCGGTCGCCAGGGCGATGACGTTGCCGCCCTGGGCCTTCAGCTGCGCGATCACCCGCAGCATGGCCGGGTAGAGCGGGTTGTGCAGGGCCAGGGCGACGACCGGCAGCGTGGCGTCGATCGCCGCGCGCGCGCCGTGGGCCACCTCGCCGGCCGGCAAGGCGGTCGCGGGCACGTAGCTCATTTGCTGCAGCAGGTGGGCGCCTTCCAGCGCGGCGGCATAGAGCGGGCCGCGCCCGAGATAGAGAAAGCCCGGCACCTGGGCGTAGGCGGGGGCGAGCTGGCCGTACGGCTCGTCGTCGGCCAGCAGCCGGCGCGCCTGGTCCGGCAGCAAGGTCAGGGCGGCGGCCAGGGCCTGGGCGCGCTCCAGGGGCAGCACCTGGCGCGCCCAGCCGAGGGCCAGCGCCAACAGCACCTGGTCGATCAGCGCGCAGGTGAACGACTTCGTCCCGGCGACGCCGAGCTCCGGCCCCGCCTGCATACAGATCACGCCATCGGCTAGTTGTTCGGTCGGGCTGCCCAGGACGTTGACGATCCCCAGACAGCGCGCCCCCCGGGCGCGGGCGCGCGCCAGCGCCGCCACTGTATCGTGTGTCTTCCCCGACTGGCTGATGGCGATCACCAGCGTCTTTTCGTTCAGGGGCGCGTCCCGATAGCGGAATTCCGTGGCCGATTCCACCTCGGCCGGCAGCCCGGCCAGGGTCTCGAAGATCCACTTCCCCGCCTGAGCACTATGCCAGGACGATCCGGCGCCGACCAGGACGATGCGGTCCAGGGCGCGCAGCTGCTCGGGGGAGTACTGGAGCTCTTGCAGATAGATGCCGCCCGTCGGCACGTCTACCCGGCCCCGCAGGGTCCGAATCCAGGCCTCGGGCTGATCATAAATTTCCTGCTGGGTAAAGTGCCGGTAGCCGGCCCGGGCGGCATCGTCGGCCGCGGCGCCGATCGCATGGGTCGTCTTCGGGACGGGCCGCCCGGCCAGGTCGGTATAGGTCGCGCCCTCCGCGGTCAGCACCACCAGCTCGTCGGGGGCGAGGAAGGCCATGCTGCGCGTGTGCTCCAGGATCGCCCGCTGGTTGGAGGCCAGGAACATCTCGCCGGCGCCGTAGCCGACGACCAGAGCCACGCCCCCGCGCAGCCGGGCGGCGACCAGGGTGCCCGGCTCCCCGGCGCGGACGGCCACCAGCGTATGCGCGCCGCTCAGATCGCGGAGCACCGCCCGCACGGCCGCCGCCAGGTCGGGGGCGCCCGCCTGCAGCTGCTGCTCAATCAGGTGGGGCAAAACCTCGGTATCGGTCTCGGAGCGGAAGAGGTGCCCCTGCGCGCGTAAGGTGTCGGCGAGGCCCTGGAAATTGGCGATGATCCCGCTGTGGACCACGGCGATCGCCCCCTGGCAGTCAATATGGGGGTGGGCATTGACCTCAGACGGGCGGCCCTGGCTCGCCCAGCGCGTATGGCCCAGGCCGGTCCCGCCCAGGAGCGGCGGGCCGGCGAGCAGCTGCCCGACGGTGAACGCGGTGCCCGCCCCCTTGCGGACCAGCAACCGCGCGTCCGGGGCCTGGACGGCAATGCCGGCCGAATCGTAGCCGCGGTACTCAAGCTCCCGCAGGCCGGCAATCACGATCGGCGCCGCATCACGATAGCCTACATAGCCGACAATATCGGGCATACCCTCTCCAATCTCGGCGCATTATACCATGTTATAGCCCGTTGGCGGCCGGTTGCGGCCCGGTTACGGCGCCAGAGGCCGGCCCGGAAAGCGCGTCGCCAGCGGCGGGGGCAGCGCCGGGGTGGGACTGGGCGCCGTCACCGGGGACAGGGCCGGCGTGGGCTCCGGCAACGACGTGGGCGGGCTGGTGATAATGAGGGTCACCTCCGCCGGGTCCACCGCCAGGGCCGTCGTCCGCGCCGGGGAGGTGATCACCGGGGTCAGCTTATAGGTGCCCACCTGGTAGCCGGTGAGATCCAGGACCGCCTGCACGCTGTCCGGCTTGAGGTCTTGCAACGCCGCGAAGGGCCCGCTCAAGGTGACGTCCACCCGCTCGGGCGCGGCCACGCTGATCAGGCCCGGTGCCAGGCCGATGCGATGCACGAGCACGGAAAGCTGGGTCTTCGTACTTAATTCCTCGATCGCCACCCGCACCTGGACTCGGTTCGAGGCGTCCGGCGGGTAGAGCGTCAGCCCGTGGGCGAGCGGGACGGTGATATTGACGGCGACGGTTTGCGTCGCGCCGCCGATCGACACGGGGGCGGTTTCCAGAAAATTGAGGGGCTCCAGCACGGTCGGCAGGCCGGAGGCGGTCAGCGTCGTCGGCTGGACGGTGATATCGGTCACCCGATAGCCGGGGGCCGGTGCGCCTTCGACCGGCACATGGATGGGCAGGGTTTTATAGTTCAGCAACTGCTGGATGGCGACGGCCACGCTGACATACGGCGGGTTGAACACGAGGCCGGTAATCTCATGGCCGGCGAAGTCCAGGGCGCGGGGGCGCACATCGCCCTGCTGGGTGCCTTGCTTGCCCTCGACATCCACCTCGGCTACCAACTGATCGATGCGCTCCACCTGGTCGCGCGGGCCGCGGACCAGCACATCCCGGGGCGTCACTTGCTGCGTTTCGATCCGGTAGCCCAGGCTGGGCCGGCCCACGGGGGCCAGTTGCACGGTCAGGCGCCGCTCGCTCACCTCCGTGATCTGGACCTGCAGCTGGCTCGGCTCGACGACCACGCCCTGGACGTTCGGCGGCGGGGCCACCACGACGGGGAGCTGGTAGGTGCCCGGGCCGCGGCCGGCGAGGTCGACATAGGCCACCAGGTCTGCCGCTTGCAGATGGCTCAACACGTCCTGGGGAGCCTGCGCGGTAATCGTCACGGTGCCCAGATCCAGGCCCAGGCTCAAGTTGTTGCCCAGGCCGTGGGTGGTCACCGGGATACGGCTGAACGTCGTCGCGCCCGCGGGATTCTCTAAATTCAGCACGTAGAGCCAGAGGAGCAAGGCAATAGTAAACGCCAAGAACAGGCGGGTGAGCCGCTCCCAGCCCCGCCAGGCGCGCCCCGGCCGCAAGCGGCTCGGCCGCGCGCGCGGCAGGCCGGGCACGGCCGGCGGCGTGTCCGCCAGCCGCCGCCCGGTCGGCTCCTCATAACCGTTCTTGGGCGCCGGCTCCGTACTCGGGGCGGCCGGGGGCGCCGGGGCAGCACGCAATTCATCCATCGCTAAGGCTCCCGCGGCAGCACCACGCCCAGCAGGCCGGCCAGCACGGTGCGTAAGCGCTCGGGCGAGAGATTGCCGACCAGGCGGCCATTGGTGGCCACGCCAATGGTCCCTTTTTCTTCGGAGACCACGACCGCAACGGCGTCGGAATGCTCGGAGATACCTAGCGCGGCGCGGTGCCGGGTCCCGTAGTGCGGGGCGCCGAGTACCTGGTCGGTCAGCGGCAACACGGCGCTGGCGGCCAGAATCCGGGGGCCACGGACGATAATCGCCGCGTCATGCAGCGGCGAGTTGGGGTAGAAAATTGTCGCGATCAGCTGGCTGGTCACTTCGGCGTCGAGCGGGATGCCGCGGTCGGCATATTCTTGGAGACCGGTCTGCCGCTCCAGCACAATCAGGGCCCCGGTGTGCTGGCGGCTGAACTGGGCACAGGCCGCGACAATCGCGTCGATCGTCGAGGCCAGGTTCCCCGGCCGGCGGCGGGCGCGGGTCAGGTAGGCCCCGGTGCGCCCGAGCTGCTCCAGGGCGCGCCGCAGCTCGGGCTGGAAAATGATCGGGATGCCGATCAAGAGGGCGATGCCGGAATTGCGGATCAGCCAGGTGAGGGTCGTCAGCTGAAACAGGGTGCTCAGCAGAGCCGTCGCCAGCCAGAGAATGACGACGCCGCGCACCAGCATGGTCGCCCGCGTGCCGCGGAAGACCGAGAGGAGCCAGTAGAAAATCAGGGTCACTGCCGCCAGGTCCAGCAAGGTGGCCGGGTTGTTGGACACCCGGGCCAGGACCCAGCTTAGCTGAGGCATCGGCCGCTACCTCCCGCCTGCTGGGCCCGTGCGGCTGCCTCCCGCGTGCTCCTGGGCCAGACGTTGCATTTCCGCCTGCAGGGCGGCCAACTGTTGATCCTTGGCCGGCTCCAGGCGGCGCAGACGCCCATAGAGGCGGGCCGCCTGCCCAAACTCGTTCTGCTCGGCCAGCACTTCGGCGAGCGCATAGTACGACTCGGTGTCGTTGGGCGCCAGCGCGATCAGCTCGTGCAACGCGGCGATCGCGTCCTTGGAGCGCTTCTGCTGCAAATAGATCTCGGCAATGCGCTTCTGCTCCCGCGTGGCGTCCGCCAGCCGGCCGGTCGTGATATAGAGGTGGATCAGCTGCTGGCGGGCGTCGACGTCGCCGGGCGCCATATGTACCACGCGGTCATAGATCGTGAAGGCCTCTTGCAAATGGCCCATCTGCCAGTAGATATCGGCGCCCCGTTGGTAGGTCTTGACCGCATCCTTGACCATGCCCGCCTTGCGCTGCAGCTCGGCCAGCACTTCGAGCTCGGCCAGGCCGAGGTCGATATAGCCGATTTTCAGATAGGTATCGGCGAGCTTCTGGCGCACGGTGATGTTGTTGGGCGCCAGCTTGGCCATGTAGCCCAGGGTTTCGAGGACCTTCTCGATCTGGCCGGTATCTTGATAGTGCGTGATCAGTTCGTCGAGTGCGACCAGGGCCGCGCCGAGCTGCCCCTGCAAGAAATAGAGCTCGGCCAGCTGGGTATAGATGCCGCGATCGTATGGCGCGTGGGCTTTCGCCGCCTGCAAGCACGCGATCGCTTTGACGTTCTCGCCTTGCAGGGCATAGGCCTGCGCCAGCGGCTGGTAGATATCGAGGCGGGTCGGCAGCTTCAAGAAAGGCAAGTTCGGGCGTGGCGACGGCCCGACCCGGCCTTCGTCCATGGCGGTCAGGGAGTCCGTCAGGAGGGTGACGGCGCGGCGGCTATCATCGCCGACCAGGGCCAAATGCGCGCGGCGGTACCGCATCAGCTGGCCGAGCGGGTTGGGATCTTTGGGCGCCAGCAGCGCCAGCCCCTTGTCCAGCGCGTCAATCTGGGCCCGCAAGTGCCGCTTCTCGACGTCCGGCCGCGCATCCTCGCCCAGCCCGTCCTGCGGCACGTCGAGGTCGTTCAGCAGCGCCAGGGCATAAAACAGCTCCGGGCGGTCACTGGTCAGCGCGAACTGGCGTAGGTCGTCCAGGATCGCCGGCCGGGCCCCATAGTCGGCGGCCGCCGCCAGCAAGCTGTGCAGGGCGTCCCATTCGCTCTCATGGCCCAGCTGGGCCATGCTGACGAAGATCCGCACCAGGGCCAGCTTATTCTCTGGGTCGAGTTGCAAGGCGCGGCTGAATTCGGGCAGGGCATCCGCCGCCCGGTCGGCGCGCAGGAGGTAGAGGCCGTTGCGCAAGCGGACTTCGGTGTTCTGCGGCGCCAGCGAGCGCAGCCGGCGGAGCTCTTCCAGGGCCCGCTCCCGCTGGCCGGTGCCGTAATACATCTCGGCCAGGTTCAGGTACTCGGCCACCGCGGCATCTTGCTGGCCCAGGTCCAGGAGCAAGGTCGCCAGCTTGGTGCGGATATTGACATTCTCGGGCTGCAGGGCAATCAATTCCGGGAAGACCCGGACGGCCACGCCCAGCTGGCCGCGCACCATATAAACGTCGATCACCGACTGGAGCTTGGCGATCGCGTCGTCCAGGCGCCCACTATTTTTGTAGATCTGGGCCAGGCGCAGATGGACGGGCAGGTAATCCACATCGAAGCGGATGACTTCGTAGCAGCAATCGGTCGCCGCCATCCAGAGGCCCTGCGCGATCAGGGTATCAATGGCTTCGATCAGCGCGCCGGCCTCCGAATCGAGCGGCAGCCCTTCGTCCACGAGCACCGCCCCCAGGGTGCTCGGGGTCGTGCTGCCGTTCAGGCGCAACGGGCCGGTCGGCGGCCGGGCGGGCGCCTGCACCCGCGCCCGGAGTTCGGGGAGCGGGGGGCTCTCGGGCGCGGCCACGGGCGGGCTTTCCAGCACCGCTGGGAGCGGCGCGGCAGCGGCCGGCGCCTGGGCGGCTTTCTGCTCGCGTAAAAAGTCGGTAATGGGCCGCAGCATCCCCGAGCGCATCGGGGATGCGCCGCCCGACACAGCGGCCTGCGGCAGCGGCGCCCCCAGCTCGCGGGGCGCGGGCGGCGCGGGTTCCGGCTGGATGGCCGCGGGCGGCGGGGTCCCCCCGATGCTGAGCAACCGGTCGCTGATCCCCTGGTCATTCAGCTGGGTGGCTCGGGCCAGGAGCTGCTCGGTGTAGCCGGTCCGCCAGCGCCGCGCCTGCAGGAACTGGGCGATATGATCAAACAGACTGGCCGCGCGCGATAAATCCCCCTGGGCAATATTCGCGTCCGCCGCCGCCTGATAGAGCTCGATTAGGTCGCCAATCTCATTCTTGGACACGTGTTGCAAATCCACCAGGCTAACGGCCGTCTCGAAGGCGCGAGTCGACTCCAGCGGCCTGCCGAGGACGCGGTAACATTCGCCGAGCGCGTACTGGCTGGACATCGCGTATTCGGGATCGCCAGCGGCTTTCTGCAGTTGCTCAGTGGCCCGCGCCCATTCTTTCTCCTGCTGGTAGAGCAGGGCCAGGTTATAATGGAGCCCCGGCGTATCCAGCCCCGCCTGCTGGGCCGCTTCAAATTGGACGCGCGCCGCCGCGTATTGGCCCTTCTCCTGGTATTGCATGGCCAGGGTAAACATCTGCTCCAGGTCCCGCCCCTGGGGCTGGCCGCTGCCGCCGGTGACGCGCAGCGTCTTCTCGTCGAACGTCGTGCCGGTGGCCTCGGCCTGGCGCCGTCGCAGCTTATAGAGCCAATCGCGGGCCTCCGGGTTGCTGTTGTCCAGGGCAAAGGCGAGCTCGGCATAGCGGACGGCGCTGTCCAGATCGCCGGGCGCCGGTTCGAGCACCAGCCGCGAGAGCACCAGGTATTCCTGGATGGCCAGCGTGCGCTCGCCCATGCTCTTATAGAATTCGGCGAGGCGCTCGTGGGCAATACGATTGGCGGGATTGAGGCTGAGCACGCTCCGCAGGGCGGCCAGGGCTTCGCGCACCTGGTTCTGCGCGGCATAGACCTGCGCGACCTGCATATAGGTCCGCTCGGCGTCGGCGGGTTGCTTGAGGCTGATCTGGCATTCGGCGACCCGGCCCAGCACAAAGGGGTCGCTGGGCCGCAGGCGCAAGAGGGCATTATAGGCGTCCAGGGCGGCGGGCCATTGTTGCAAGCGGAAGAGGGCCTGGGCATAGTTGGTCCGCGCGTCGGCGTCGTCGGGGAACTCCTCGAGCGCCCGCTGGTATTCGCGCAAGGCCTTGTCCCAGGCATTCTCAA
>DATGEF010000242.1:0-7693 GCA_035310405.1 Chloroflexia bacterium
ACGACTGACGACTGACGACTGACGACCCGGTCAGGGCCGCTTGGCGGGGCGGGTTGGGACGGCGGTGGCCGCCGGGCCGGCGGGGGCGGCCGAGGCGTAGGCGCCGGCGACCGCCGTCTCGGTGGCGGCCGCATACGTCGCTTCCGCGACCGTTGCCGTCAGAAACATCCGCTCATTGGTGGAGAGGTCCGGCGTCGGGGTCGCCGTCGGCGGGGCCGGCGTGGGACTGGCCGTGGGGCTGGGGGTGACATTGAATTCCAGGGCCACGGCGGTCTGGGCGGCGGCGGCGGTCGCCGTGGCCACGGCCGGCCGGGGCGTGATCGTCGGCGGTTCACCCCCGCACCCCACCAGGAGGAGGAGGAGCCCGAGCATCAGGATACCGAGACCGCGCATAGCTATTCCGACGCGATGATGTTGATGGTGCGAAAGACGCCGATCGGCTCCGGGCTGGCCTGGGCGGCGGCGGCCAGCCCCTCGCACCGGCGCAGGACCTCCTCCTCGGAGATCCCCGCCACGTGCTGGAGCATCTTGCGGGCGGCGCGCGCCCCGGCGATCCAGTCGGCCAGGAGGCTCTCCCCTTCGAGAGTGGCCCCGCCCATCGGGTAAACTTCATCCTCCTCCACGCGGATGATCGTAAATCCGGCGGCGGTGAGCAGGGGCGGTAACTCGGCGCCGACATAGGGGTGGCTCCCCAGCCGCTGCATGACATTGAGGAAGATCTCGCCCAGGTACTTCTGGTCGGGCTGGGTGACTCCCTCCAGCAGGTTGGGATGGGTATCTTTGACCCAAAGCGTCCCGCCCGGCGCGAGCGCGGCGTGGATGAGCCCCACCACCCGCGCGAGATCCTGGATGTTGGACAGGATTGTGGAGGCATAGATCAGGTCGAACGGGCCGGGCGGCAGCGCCTCCTGGATGTCCCCGACGACGAAGCTGGCATTTTGCAGGCCGGGCTGCTGACGGGCGATAGCGATGGACTCCGGGTTGCGGTCGATCCCCACCAGCTCGGCCTGCGGGTAGATCTCGTGCAGGGCCACGGTGAGTTGCCCGATGCTGCAGCCGAGATCCAGGATGCGCGCCGGGGGCGCGGGCACGAAGTCCGCGGCATGATCCCGGATGTAGTCGCGGAACAGCTCGGCCTGGAGCAGCAGCCGGCGCTGATCGATCTCCGGGTCGTCAAAGATATACAGGTTGGGTCTGGACATTGCGCGCCTCCTAGTGGGTCACGCTACAAATAACTTGGTATTGGCACTATGCGTAAACAGGATTAGGGTGGCGGATTACTAGCGAAAGAGGGTCGGGGTAACGGGATTCGAACCCATGACCTCCTGCTCCCAAAGCAGGCGCTCTACCAGACTGAGCTATACCCCGGCGAGGTGGCGGTGTGCGGTGCCGACGCGATCGCCTCACACGCTGGGATTCTACGCGATTCGGCCCCGGGTGTCAAGCGCCGTGGCGCTCAGCATCACCCCTGCCGGGGCAGGGCGGGCGTCGCGGGGCGCTCGCGGAGCGCCTGGTCCAGGAGCAGGTGCGGGTAGCCGCGCTCGATCGGGTAGACGCGGCCGCAGGCGGGGTTGCTGCAGCGCACCACCGCCGGCTCCAGCTGGACGGTGCTGTGGCATTGCGGGCAGGCCAGGATGGACTCCAGGGCGACCGCCCGGGCGGGCGTGCGCTTGACGCGCCGCAGGGCGCGCAGGCCACGGATCGCCGCGGGCGGCACGATCATCTCGCCGATGCTGGCCGCCGTACGGGCCACCATCACCGGCAGGCTCTCGCGGGGCCGCACCAGACGCCGCAGCCGCGCCGGCGAATCGAGATCCAGCGGTGACTGCTCGCGGATCGTGATCTTGATCTCCCCCGCCCATTCGTACTCGATCCAGAACAGGTCGGGCAGGCTACGCTGGAAGCGCGCGTACCAGGGATTATACTCGTAGAGGTAGTCGAACAGCTCGCCGAAGATATTCGGGTCGTCGCGCTTGGGATGCAGCACCAGCGTGCTGCCGATCTTGTTGACATACCACTTATGAAAGGGCCAGTAGAACAGCTTCTCGGCGATCTCGGACGGCGACGCGATATGCCCGGCGCGGGCCACGCGCATCAGCTCCTGGCAGAAGCGCACCGGGTCGTCCATGTGCTCGATGATGTGTGACGTGACGACGTAGTCGAAGGCCTGGTCCTGGAACGGCAGGTCGTGGGCATCCGCGACGATCAGCGGCCGGTCGGCGCGGATCGCCCCGCCGCGCTCGGTATCGTCGTCGATATAGCGATCACAGAGCACGTCGGCACGCGGGTGCGGGTTGTGGCCGCTGCCGATGTCGAGAACCAGGTCGTGGGGACCGATGCGCATGGCTTAGTACCTCAGGGGCTTTAGATGGGCGCGTCCGCTGTGACCAGGTGGGCCGGCAGCCCGCTGGGCGCCAGGGCTGCGACCAGGGCCTGGGCCGCGGCCTCCTCGGCGCAATAGCAGTAGAGACTCGGGCCGGCGCCCGTGAGCCGGGCAAACTCGCCGCCCGCCGCGACTATCTGCTGCATGACGTCGTGCAGGGTGGTCGTGGGCAGGGTGTCAAAGGCGCGAAAGGCCGCATCTTCCAGGCCATTGTAGAGCATCGTATGCGGCGGCCGCTGGCCGGCGGCCAGCGTGTCGACCAGGCGCCGGGTGATCGCCCCTTTGGAATACTCGTAGGGCCGCAGCAGGCTGTAGACCAGGCTGGTCTTGTCGGGCAACAGCAAGGGCGGGGTCACCAGCACAAACCACCCGCCGGCCAGTGGGCGCAGCGGCGTGACCTTCTCGCCCCGGCCCTCGACCAGCGCCGTGCCGCCCCGGACGAAAAAGGGGACATCAGAGCCCAGCAGCGAGGCCAGGTTCTCCAGCTCCCGGTCGGGGAGACGGAGGTCCCAGAGCTGGTTGAGTCCGCGCAGGGCGGTGGCCGCGTCGCTGCTCCCGCCGCCCAGCCCGGCCGCCAGCGGGATGCGTTTCTGCAGGGTGATGTGGGCGCCCTGGGTCACCCCGCTGGCCTGCTGGAGCACGCGCGCGGCCCGCCAGACGAGGTTGGCCTGCGGGTTCCCGGCCAGGGCCGGCGCGTCGCAGTCCACCACGACCTCCCCGCCATCCTGCGGGGCAAAGCTCAGTGTATCGTGCAGGCTGATCGTCTGCAAGAGGCTGGCGATCTCATGGTAGCCATCCTTGCGGCGGCCCAAGACTTCCAGGGTCAGGTTGATCTTGGCGGGGGCGTCCAGCTGGAAGCGGGGGGGGCTAGGCATCGCGACGCGACTCCTCCGGGAGGCCGAGGGGCAGCCGCGCGGCCAGGGCGGCCCACTCGGCCAGGGTCAGGGTTTCGGCCCGCCGCGTGCCGGCGATCCCGGCCTGCGCCAGGGCGGCCTGGGCCTGCGGCTTCGGCAGCGCCAGGCCCTCGGCCAGCGCATTGGCCAGCTGCTTGCGTTTCTGGCTAAAGCCGGCGCGCGCCACGGCGAAAAACTGGGCGTCGTCGGCCACCGGGACCGGGCGGGCGCCGGCCGGGTAGACGTCGATCCGTACCACCGCGGACTCCACCTTGGGCGCCGGGTGAAAGGCGCCGGGCGGCACGCGCAGCACGATCCGCGGCGCGCCATAGAGTTGCACGCTGACGGCCAGCAGGCTCATCGCGGGCGGCACGGCGACCATCCGCTGGGCCACCTCGTGCTGCACCATGACGACCAGCCGGACCGGGCGCTGGGGGCTGGTCAGAAAATGGCGCAAGACGGCCGAGGTGATGTAATACGGCAGATTGGCCACGACCTGGTAGCCGGCGGCGCCGCCACACGGCGCCAGAAGCGTGGCCGGCGCCAGGGCCAGCACATCGCCCTGCACCAGGTGGCAATGGGGATACGCGGCCAGGCGCGTACGCAGGAGCGGCAACAGGGCCCCGTCCAGCTCGACGGCGACGAGGCAGCCGCGCTGCGGGTCGAGCCGGCCGGCGAGCTCGGCGGTCAGCACGCCGAGGCCGGGGCCGACTTCGAGCACGGTGGCGTCGGGGGCGAGATCGGCGGCGGCAGCAATGCGTGGCGGCACGCTGGGGTCGATCAGGAAATTCTGGCCCAGCCCTTTGCGCGGGCGCAGCCCCGCCGCGCGTAAGACTCGCCCGCTGTCCACCGTTTAGGCTTCCGGGTCGGTCAGCTGATCGAAGCCGAAGCCGCTGTCGGCGGGGGCCTCGTTGCTTTCGGCGCTCCAGAGCTCGCCGCGCATCACCAGGCCCGTATTACGCAGCTTAAAGGAGAGCTCCTGGGCGACATTGCGCATGAAGATATAGCCGATCCGCGGGTCTTCGTCGCAGACGCGCTCGATATCGGCGCGGCGCATCTGCAGGAGGACGGAGTCCCCCTCGCTCACGACGGTTGCTGACCGCACGGCGTCGTCGACCATGGCCTGTTCCCCCACGTATTGGGCGGGCATCAGGCGGGCGATCGTCCGCCGCTCGCTCGTCGCGGCCGCCTCGGGCGAGACGCCGTGGCTGTGGGTGCTGATCTGCACGAGTAGTGTGCCATCATGGATAAAATACATTTCGTCGCCACGGCTATACTCGGCGAAGATCACATCGCCGGGCTTATAGCGGCGTTCCAGACAGACTGACGCGATCCGGCCCAACTGTTCCCGGCTCAGCCCTTCGAATAATCCCAAGTCCTGAAGAAAATCCTGCGTGGACATACCAGCGTCCTCCTGACGGGCGGGGTTCCGCAACTGTACCATTATAGCATACCCCCGCCGGTAAGTAAACCGGGCGCCGCCGCGTAGCACCACCGGCTGAAAGCGAGTATAATAATCCTGACTAGGCGGATCGGCGATGCCCTTGTTACCCGGCCAGCCAGCCAGCTTGTCCATGAGCCCGGCCCCCCACCGGCTCCCAAGGAGTGCCCGATGAGATCGCCCATCCCGAGTCTCCCGCCCCGCGTGCCCCCCGGGCCGGATGGGGCGGCCCCCCGCCACTGGGCGCCCGCACTGATCGCCCGCTGGACGGCGTCCCCGGTGGCCGACCCGGAGCTGGCCCGCAAAGGCCGCTGGCTGAACCGGATCTTGCTCAGCTTCGTGGCCTGCGACCTGATCCTGCTCGTCCTGGACGTAGCGACCGCCGCCGCCGGCTTCCTGGCAGGGCACCTGGTCGTCGGCCTCCTGCTGGTCGGCTTGTACCTGCTCAGCCGGCGTGGCTACGTCCAGGCCGTGGCGGCGGTGCTGGTCGCCTTGCTCACGGTGGGCCTGCTGCTCTCGACTCAGGGCGGACCGTCGGCGGGCGTGGGCGTGGCTCCGGCCTTTACCGGCAGCGCCCTCCTGGCCGGACTGATCCTGACGGCGGGCGTCCTGCTCTCGGCGCGGGTCATCCCGTTCTTTGTCCTGGGGTGTAGCGCCTATACGCTCTGGACGTTCTATGGGGCGCCCCGGGGCGGCCTGGCGCTGTACCGGCAGACCGACCCCCTGGGCCTGCAGATCGCCACCGTGCTGCTGCTGGTGCTGTTTGTGGCCACCGGGGCGCTGTCCTGGCTGTCGAACCGGCTGATCGGGGAAACCCTGAACGATATCCGGCGGCTGAATGCCGGGCTGGAGGCCACGGTCGCGCTGCGGACGGCCGCCCTCGAGCGGCAGAGCGGGCTGGTGCGTCTCCTCCAGCAGGTCGCGATCGCCGCCAACGAGGCGCCGGCCTTCGACACGGCATTGCAGCTCTGCCTCGACGCGGTCTGCGAGGTCAGCGGCTGGCCCGTCGGCCATGTCTATCTGCCTGAGGCGCTGGGCGATCTCGCGCCGAGCCCGCTGTGGCACCTGGGGGCGGCGGCCTATGCGCCGTTCCAGGCGACGACCATGCAGACCCGTCTGGCGCCGGGGGCCGGGTTGCCCGGCCGCGTCTGGCAGACCGGCCGGCCCCTCTGGCTGTCGGATGTGACGGTCGACTCGCGCCTCCACCGCGCGGCCGCGGCCGCGGCCAGTGGCTTGCATACCGGGATCGCGTTCCCGGTGCTGCTGGGCAGCGAAGTGGTGGCCGTGCTCGAATTCTTCAGCCCGATCGTCAGCCCGCCCGACGCCGAGCTGTTAGCGGTCCTGCCGCACCTCGGGGCCCAGCTCGGGCGGGTGGTGGAGCGCGCCCGCGCGGCCGACGCCCTGCAGCAGGCCAAGGAGGCGGCGGAAACCGCCAACCGCGCCAAAAGCATCTTCCTGGCCAACATGAGCCACGAACTGCGCACCCCGCTCAACGCGGTGATCGGCTACAGCGACATCCTACTCTTCGACGCGCGGAGCCAACGCAACGGCCCCCTGGTGACCGACCTGGAGAAAATCCGCGGGGCGGGCACACACCTGCTCGACCTGATCAACGACATCCTCGACCTCTCTAAAATCGAGGCCGGGAAAATGCCGCTCTACCTGGAAACCTTCCCGGTGGCCGAATTTGTCGAGCAGGTGGTGGCCACGCTCGGGCCGCTGGTGGCCCAGAACGACAACACGCTGGTCGTCGACGTGGCGGCGGCGGCGGGCGCGATGTGCGCCGACTTGACCAAGGTCCGGCAGGTGCTCCTGAATTTGGTGAGCAACGCCGCCAAGTTCACCCGGCAGGGCACCATCACGCTCCAGGTCACACGGGCGCCCGGCGCCGACGGGGAGGACTGGCTGGCGTTCCAGGTGGCTGATACCGGCATCGGCATCAGCCCGGAGCAGCAGGCGCACCTCTTCGAGGACTTCACCCAGGCCGACGCCTCCACGAGCCGCCAGTACGGGGGCACCGGGCTCGGGTTGGCGCTCAGCCGCCGGCTCAGTCGTCTGATGGGTGGCGATATCACCGTGACCAGCGCGCTGGGCGCGGGCTCTACCTTCACCATCCGCCTGCCGGTGGGCGCCCCTTCGCCGGCCCCCGGCGGTTGATAACCCTGGCCGGCGGTCGCTTGGTTTTTGTGCGTAGGGAGGAGCTTGTATGACGGCAACTGAGCCGCGGCCTTTAGCCGCAGAGGCGCCCCTCCTCCATGAGACGCCGCTGGCGTACGCTACCCGGCTCGCGTTCCAGTACACGCAGGAGGTCGCGGCCGGCGGGCGGCACGACCTGGGACAATTCTTTACCCCGCCGGCGGTCGCCTGCTTTATGGCCGCCCTGGCCACGCCCCCGCCGACCATCCGCCGGGTGCTGGACCCGGGCGCCGGGACGGGCATCCTGGCCGGCGCGCTCTGCGAGGCTTTGCCTGGCGGCACAGGTCCCGTGCATCTGGATGCCTATGAACTCGATCCTCTACTCAATCGCCTCTGTCAGTTGGCCCTTGGCTATGCCACCCGGTGGCTGGCCCCGCGAGGCATCCATCTGACCTTCACCGTGCATGCGGCCGATTTCGTGCTCGTCAATGCCGGCGCCCTCACGCCGCGCTTGCTGGACCAGGCGCCGCCGGGAAACTACGATCTGGCGATTGCGAATCCGCCTTATTTCAAGCTGCCGAAGAGCGATCCTCGCGCCCGCGCCGCGGCGAGTATCGTCCATGGCCAGCCCAATATCTACGCCCTTTTCCTGGCCATTACCGGCCAGCTCCTGGCCCCCGGCGGCGTGATGGTGACGATCACCCCGCGGAGCTTTACGACGGGCGATTATTTCCGGCTCTTTCGCCAGTATTTCTTCGACACTGTCACGCCCGAAGCGGTGCATCTCTTCCAATCGCGGACGGCGACCTTTCAACAGGACGCCGTTTTGCAGGAAACCGT
>DATGEF010000243.1:0-2548 GCA_035310405.1 Chloroflexia bacterium
ATAAGTCATAAACAGATCCGTAAGCTATGGGCCGTGGACGGTTACGACTATGCAGTGCTGAATCCGTAGGGCGGCTCCTCCCCATTGCTAAAGCAAGGGGTGTCCGCCGCTGTGCTACACGAAAGGTTACTTTTTGATGAACCAGCCGACAGAGGCGATCAGCAAGCAGCCAGGGGCACAGGCCACCCTTTCCACCACCGGCCCGCATGAGCAGGAGAACGTCCGGCTGCTGGAAACGATCTTCGCGGCGGCGCGGGCGGAAGCGGTCTACGGGACGCCAGTCGTCGCCGGCCCATACACAGTGATCACGGCCAGCGAGGTGCGCGCGGGTGGCGGCTTCGGCTTCGGGCGCGGCTTCGGTTCCGCGGCCCCGGCGGCCGGCGCCCCAACGCCGGCGGGCGCCCCGGCCGCCGGGGGCGGCGGCGGCGGCGGCGGCGGGGGCGGGGCGAGCGGCCGGCCGGTCGCCCTCATCGTCATCGGGCCGGCGGGGGTCAAAGTCGCGCCGGTGGTCGACGTGACCGGTCTGGCATTGGCGGGCATCGGGCTAGGGGTGCGCCTGATCGGTCTGGCCGGCAAGCTGGGCGGCCGGCGCAAGACGAGGGGTCGGGAGTCGGGGGTCGGGGGTCAGGGGTAGGAGACGACGACGGCGGAAGCGGGGGCGGGGATCCGGGGGCCGCCCGTCTCCAATCCAAAATCCACGACGAGGGGTTGGGGGGTAGGAGACGACGACGGCGGGGCGGCGCGGTGGGGGCCGCCCGTCCCCAATCCAACATCCAACATCCAACATCCAACATCCAACATCCGGCGGCATCAGGGTGCCGGGCGTTGCTGCGCGGCCGCCAGCGCGGCGTCCAGGTCCGCCAGCCGGGGCATATCCAGCGCCAACTGCCGCACCTGGGCCAGCGCCGCGGCGGCGTCCTCTAAGCATCCTGATGCGATCGAGCAATCTTCTCCCGCTCCAGTGAGGATGAGAGCAGGTGGGGCTTCCTGTGCTATAATATCAGGAGTGGGAACCCAGGAGGTCGCGAGGCGAACCCAGTCTCGTGATACCCATCCCGTCGTAGAGCAAATGCAGATCGCCGGCCTGCACAATGAAAGAATAAGATGAATCTCGAGCGCTACACCTGTCCCCATTGCAGCACCCCGCAGTACCTGGTCGGCGGGCAGCGCTTTTGCCAGGCGTGCCAGGCCCCGCTACCGCCCGCGGCACTGGCCACAGTGCCCCCAGTGCAGACGGGCCCGCCGGCCACCGGCATCCGGCCCGCCGCACGCCTGCCCGCCGGCCTCAGGCTGATCGCGCTCCGCCTGATCCTGAGCGCGTTGGGCCTGGTCTGGTTCACGGGCACGATCCTCAACCAATTGCCGCCTTATCAAGAGGAAAACGCCATCGATACCGGGACCCAATATCCCTTCGGCATCGTCGATGCCCGGCAACCTCCGATGCCGACCTATTATATCCAAACCATCCGCCGGCCGGGCGTGCTCTGGGCCTGGGGGCTGGCCGGCCTAGCCATTCTACTCGTGCTGGCCCTCTACGGGGTAGCCGCCCGGTCGCTGTGGCAAGAGGAGTCGCTCGGCTGGTGGCTGGCCCTGCTTTTAACCGGGCTGGATCTGCTCACGGCGGCGATCCTGCTCCTGGTCGGGGCGGAGCCGGCGTCCGCGCCCCAAGTGGCCGGTAGCCTCGTGGTCGATGTTGCCATCTACGCCTACTTGCTGCGCCCCGCCGTTCGGGCCCGGTTTAGTTGATTTGATGATCCCGCCGCCCAATATCCCGTTCCTCGCGCCGCCGCCGGCCATGCCGGGAGCGCCCGCGCCGCCGGACCGCGGCAACCTGGTCCTGGACAGCTACGGCCAGGCGCTGGGTCTGTTTGGGCGCCAGCCCGTCTTCTGGCTGTTCGGCCTGCTCACCGGCCTGCTCGCCAACAGCCTGATCCTGTTCGATCCCGTCCCCATAGACCGAATCGGGTCGCTGGGTCTGCCCGCCCTGCTGGCCCTGGGCCTCGCCCTGAGCCTACTGAACATGCGTCTCGAAATCGCGCTGATCCTTGCCGGAGTCTGGGGGGCGCGGGGGCGGATCCACGGGGCCCTGGCCTGGCAGCAGGCCGGACCAGCATGGGGACGCGTTTTCGGTATTAGCGTACTGACCACTGTGACCTTGACCGCCTGGCTATTGCTGGGGAGCTGGCTCTGGAGCGCACGCCAGCAGGTAGGGGTGCTGGAGGCCGGTGGTTGGGCGGTGTTGCTGATCAGCCTGCCGCTACTGCTCGTGCTGGGCCTCGTGGCCGAATTCGCCAAGCGCGAAGTGATTCTCAATGGGGAAGACATCGGCCTCGTCTTCCCGCTGGTGGCCCGCACGCTGCGACGCGCCCCTGGGCTCCTGGCGCTGTTTCTGATCACCCAACTCGGGGTGGCGCTGCTGTTGCTGCTCCAGTTGGCGATTTTCGGGGCCATCGGCGGGCTCACCTTCGCCCTCCTGCCGGGGCCGGCCCATCCCGCCGCGGATTTCCACGTCCTGACCGCCGGAATCCCGCCCGGCGAGTTGCGCCTA
>DATGEF010000244.1:0-2821 GCA_035310405.1 Chloroflexia bacterium
GTCCCTAATCCAAAATCCAAAATCCAAAATCCAAAATCCGCCGGTCCAAAATCCAAAATCCAAAATCCGCAATCTGCCGGGGATTTGGTCCGCGCGGGGGGGTGGACGGCGTTGAGCTTCCTGGTCAGCACGGCCCGGGTCTGGCTGCTGGCCGAGGCGATTGGCCTGGCCCTGGACCCGGCCCAGATCGGCGGCCTGGTCGGGTTGACCACGGTGGCCGCGTTGATCCCGATCAGCGTCAGCGGCGTCGGCACGCGCGATGCGACCATGGTGGCCTTGCTCAGCCAGCTAGTCCAGCCGCCGGCGGCGGCGAGCGCGGTGGCCATCGCGCTATCGACGCTGATCCTGGGCCTCAATATCGCCAACGCCGTCTTCGGCTACGCGGTCTGGTGGATCGAGGCGCGGACGGGACGGCCGGTGGTCGAACAGGCGGCACGATGATCGCCGGCCTCGGCGGGCGGGGGGCGCGGCGTCCGGGGGTCCTGATCCTGGGCGCCCTGGTGATCCTCGTCCTGGCCGGCGGGATCGTCTGGTGGGTGGCCCGGCCGCGCCCGGTGGCGCCCGGGGCGTGCCCGGGCGCCCTGAACAGTGCCGGCGCCAACCTGCTGCCCAACAGCGCATTCGCCCCGGGGGTCGTCAGCGGCACCCTGGTGGCGGGCTGGGACATCAGCGGCCGCCTGCAACCGGGGACGCCGCCCGGCTGGATCGGGCCGGCCGCCGGCACGGATCTCAAGGCCGCCCGCTTTCGCGCGACGCCCGGCGCGCATTATTGCTACGCCGTGGCCACCGGCGGCAGCGGCCATGTGCAAGTGCTGATCCGCTGGCAGACGGCCACGTTGAAGAACCGCATCGCCGATACGGCGCTGGCCCCCCAGCCGGCCGGCCAGTCCCTCGCCGGCGACGCGGTGGCTCCCCCGGGCGCCGTGTATGGCGGACTCTGGCTCCGCGCGATCGACGGTGCCCCAATGTTCCATGCCCCCCAGCTGACCCCGGCCGGAGTCCAGGTCCTGCCCTGGCCCGCGGGCGCCCGCGGCGCCCTGGCCTTCTCCTTCGACTGGGAAACGGCCATGGGCGGCCTCATCCATTCCAAGAGTCAGCATGACCGGGAGTACGCCGTCAAGCGCGGCCTGGCGATGCGCAGCGGCGCGGATATCCTGCTCCAGCTGTTCCAGGCGCACGGCATCCAGGCGACCTTCTACGCCACCGGGTATAACTTACTGGACGGCAATCCCCAGCGGCGACAGTTTGCCGGCGACCCCACCTATAAATGGGCCGCGCCGCAAGGGTGGCACACCACCTGGTGGCTGAGCCATCCCTGGTATAGCGACGACCCCTATGGCACCCTCGCCAGCGACCCGGCCTGGTATTTCGGCGATCAGGCCGATAAGCTGAGCCAGGCCGGCCAGGAGATCGGCAGCCACACCTTTGGCCACCTCTATGTGCGCGGCACGAAGCCGATCTCGCTCAGCGTCGACCTCGACGCGTGGACGGCCGCCGCGGCCGCCCGCCACCTGCCCCCCGTCCGCTCCTTTGCCTTCCCCTGGCAGTCGTCGAACAGTCTCGACGCGCGCTTTTACCAGGTGCTGGCCGATCATGGCGTCGACTCCGTCACCCGGCTGTACCCCCGCGACCTGCAAGATCACTACCTGATCAGCGCGGCCGACGTCTACAGCCCGATGCTGATCATGCCGGATCTGCTGCTCGGCCCGGCCGGGCCGGATACGGTCGAAAGTGGCACGACCGATGTCCAGGGCGAGGGCGCCGCGCAGGCGATCATCGGCGAGACGATCGCGCGGGGCGGGGTGGTCTCGTTCTGGAACCACCCGGAGCAGCTGACGATCCCCAATGTGCAGGATGCCTGGCGCGCGACGGTCACGGCCGCGGCCGCCGCCCGCGATCGGGGCGACCTCTGGATCGCGCCGGTCAGCACGATCGTCCACCGCTGGCGCGATACGGGGCAGGTGGAGGTGACGACGACGGCCAGTAATGGCCACCTGAGCATCACCTTGATTAATCACTCGCCGGATCTGCTGGACGGGCTCACGCTGGCGCTGCCGCAGCCGGCCGGCGCCGTGCGCATTGGCGGAGTCCCCATCCCGCCAGGGCGCCCCGCGCAGGTCGTCGTTCCTCACCTGGCGCCCACGACGCCGCTGCAAATTGACGTCGATCTGCCGCCCGGGGCGGCCAGCCCGTGATCGCCCGCCTCCGGGCGCCGTTGGCGCTGGCCACACTGCTGGCGATCCTGACCGCCGCGACGGTCTTCGCCGTCTATCGCTTCAGCCCGGCGGCCTGGACCGTCGACGTGGGGGGCCCGCTGAGCGGCCCGCTGGTAGTGACGGGCTTCTATGCCGACGAGGCCGAAGACGCCGGCCGCTATCACGATCGCTGGACCAAAGCCCACGCCGAGCTGGAGCTGCCCAAGATCGGCGCCGGCGCCCCGGTCATCGTCAGCTTCCGCGCCGCGTCGCCCCGGCCCGCCGGGGCGCCCCCAGCCGTGGTCACGCTGACCGTGGGCAGCCGGATCGTCAGCACCTATACGCTACGCGCGCAGCCGGCGATCTATCAGACACCCCCGTTACCGCGCCCGGCAGGTGATCCCGATCTGCGCCTGGGGTTCGACTCGCGCACCTTCCGGCCCTCCGGCGATGCCCGGGACCTGGGCCTGAAGCTCGCCTGGGTCCGCGTGGAGCCCGTGCCGGGGGCGCCGCCCCCGGACACCCCTGAGCTGGTCGTGCTGGATGCGATCCTGAGCATCCTGGGGCTCTATAGCCTGCTGGTCCGGCTGGGCCGGCGCCCCATCCTGGCGGGCCTGGGCGCGGTG
>DATGEF010000245.1:0-2113 GCA_035310405.1 Chloroflexia bacterium
AGGGCAAGACCGCCCTGGAAACCTTGCTCGAACAGTTCGACACCATCCAGCAAATGGTGGATAAGGTGGTCGCCGAACTGGGCGGGAACGAGCGCAATATGGTCGAGAACATCCTGTTCTACGACCAACTCTACCAGCAGAACGACCAGAACCTGCGCCAGTTGCTGATCGTGATCGCCGCGCTGGAATACAAAAAGGAGTCCACACGCCAGGAGCTGGTGACCCTGCAAGCGCAGCCGGACCCGACGGGGCAGCCCAACCCCGACCGCGACGCGCGCGCCCGCTGGCTGGCCGACGTGGTCAGCCTGCTCGACGTGAAGATCGGCGACCTCAAGAGCCGCCTGATGTTGGCCTGGTCGGCGGGCCCGGAGATTTCGATCCTGCGCGCGGCGGACGTGGGCCTGGCGATGAAACTCACTACGCTGATCTATGTCGCCATCCCGACCTGGAAGGAAACCGCGGCGCTCTACGCCGCCGCCCTGCGCTCGCAGCAGGCCGCGGCCGCGGCCAATATCGTCATGGACGCCACCGACGACCTGGTGGCGATGCGCTCCAAGGCGCTGGGCCAGGCCGTCGACGAAGCGGCGGCCACGACGGAGCGGGCGATGATCAGCACCGAGGCGCTGACCCAGCACACCGACGCGGTGATCAAGGCGATGGACGACCTGGTCGCCAGCCGGCAGACGGGCGCCGATGCGCGGCGCCAGGCCGAAGCCGCGATTACGGAGAATATCGCCAAGCTGCACGCGGCCAACCAGCGCCTGAGCGCCGCCGCCCAACAGACCGCGGTCGACACACACTAGCGCGGCCGCCCGACGTCAGCCAGCGGCGGCGCGCAAGCGGGCGATCTGCGCCAGGTGCTCGTTGCTGTGCGCGACCTGGTGCAGGGTGTGGGTTTGGATCGTGATGCGGCCTTCTTCGGCATGCCGGCCCGGCCGCTCCCAGGCGGCGAGCGCCAGGGTGGCTAACTCCGCGAGATACTGCGCCCGCCCCTGCCCGAAGGCGCGGAGGGCGGCGGGGAGATCGGCGGCAGCGTAGTCCTGCTCCCGCGCCCAGGCATCTTGATCATACGCCGCCAGCCAGGGATCGTCGCTATCGCGCATCTGCCGCATCCGCTCCAGCGCGCGCGCGTCGGCGTCGCGCAGATGGCAGACGACTTCCACCACCGACCACGCGGCCGCCCCGCCGGGGGAAGCCGCCGCCAGGGGTGGGGAATAGCCCGCCAGCAACGCGGTCAAAATATCCGGCACCGCGCGCATGGCAGCCAAGAGATCCTGTCGAGTATCGTACACACCTACCTCCTGTTCCGGTCGGGAAAAGCGGAAATCCCCGGCCGCATGGGTGGCGGCGCTTCGGGGCCCCGCCCGCGAGTACGTGGGCGGGCCCCGCAATTATACCCGCTTGTGCCCAACCCTGCCTTTACCCGGCGCTAGCGAGGTGCGCGGCAGGGTCCTAGGGCAGGACGCCTAGCGGCTGAAGCCGCGGCTACGCAGACGAAGCCCGCCTCCGCGGGCTGACGGGCGTCCCGACGGGGCGGCGGGTGCTGGTCGCCGCCCGTTGTCGCCTAGCTGCCCCAGCCTCTGAGATTGATGCGTATAGGGCAGGCGTGCCGTGCCCGGGGCGGGAGCCCGCCTGGGTAGGATTCCGCGCCGCCCCGGGGTCGCCGCGCTCCCCGCCGCGGCACGCCGTGCCCCTACAACTGCAAAACGACGCCGCGCACCCGGCGCTAGCGTTGTTTGGGGTACCGTGACGGGCGGCTGCCCAATAGCGGTTGCCGGACTAAAACGCTCTTGACTCCGTACTCTGGCCGATGCTACAATTACCTGTCGGGTTGAGATTGACTCCAGTTTCCTGCTTTGGTGTTCTTCCGCTAGCGCAGGACATACAGGTAGCCGTCACTCGATAGGAGGTAGACCACGCCGTATGCAGCCATTGCCGACAGAGACCACGGTTCATGACATTACCATCAGACACACAGCTCACTTGCCCCGTACTCATTGGTCGCACACGCGAGATTGAGACGCTGGCTGCGTTCATTGCTTTAGCCCGCAGCGGGCAGGGGCAGGTGGCCCTCATCAGCGGGGAAGCGGGGATCGGCAAATCGCGCCTGGTG
>DATGEF010000246.1:0-24180 GCA_035310405.1 Chloroflexia bacterium
TTTGGCCCGCTGCAGCGCCAGGCGATAGCGCTCCGCCGTGCGCTTGGCGGTCTGGCTGGCCTTCCGCGCGTGCTGGCGCACGACCTGGGCATTGCTGCCGGCGACCAGGCTGACCCAGACGAGGCAGAGGATGGTGTAGACGCCGAAGAGCACGGCCTGGCTGGTCGACGGCAGCCGGAACAGATCATGGGCCGGGGGCCACATCGGCACCAGATGCACCCCGTAGAGCGTGACGGCCAGCAGCCCGGCCCAGATGCTGCGCAGGATGCCGATGGCGAACAGCACCGGCAGCACCAGCAGGGCCGTCGCCCCCCCGGTGGCCAGCGAGAGCCCCATCAGCATGAGGAGGTCGAACGCCAGGCTGAGATCGATCAACCAGAAGGCATGCCGGCGGGCCAGATAGATCAAGAGGAACAGCAGGGTGGTGCCCAGCGCATAGACGGCGAGCAGGCTGCCGGCCACCGGGTCCTGCCAGGGCACGACACGCACGCCGTCCTGGGCCAGGGCGGTCAGCGTGGCTGCCGCGGCCCCGGCGATGAGCCAGCGCAGGAGGGTCAGCAGCGCGGCGAGCACCACCGGGCTGCCCTCATATTCGAGGTCGGCCGGCTCTGTATCGGCGGCAAAGGTTGGGTTACGCATACGGCACGTTGTCCCTGTGGCGGCGCGTGGGGCCGCATGGGTCATCCGCGCGGCGATCATCCACGCGCAGGTTATCCATTGTGTATTTTAGAACAAAGAATCCCCCAATGCAAGGACTTAGGGCCGGTCCTAGGACCGAAACAGGACTAATATGCCATAGGGCGTCAGGGCGGGGGCCGGCCCGGCAAGGCGAAGAAGACGGCCAGGGCCAGGTTGCCGGCCAGGCTCACCCAGGGATTGAGCAGAGCGACCCCGAAGGTGAGGGCATAGAGCACGGGGCCCACCGCGTACTGCCGGCTGATGGCGCGCACGGCCCGCACATTCGCGTGTTTGTCGAGCAACCGGTTCTCATAGGCGGCATAGCGCCAGAGCAGATTGAAAAAGATGGCGATCAGGATGCACGTCCCCCCGTAGACCAGGGCCGCGATCTTCTGGTCACAGCTCAGCAGCTGCCCCCACCCGTCGGCGGGGCAGGCCGGTTTTTGTATGTACTCGGCGACTAAGGCGGTCGGGAAGGGCAGCACCGTGACCCCCAGCAAGAGCAGGAGATTGAGCGCCAGGAGCTGGTTGTCGGACCGCTTGATATGCATGAACAGCCGGTGGTGGTTGATCCACATAATCCCGATCGTGGCGAAGCTGGTCAGGAAGGCCAGGTAGGTCGCCGCCTGGGCGCCCAGGGCCGGCCAGAGCCCGCCCGCCGCGGTGTCGTGGGGCACCTGGATGTTCAAGATGAGCAGGGTAATCGCGATGGCAAACACGCCATCGCTGAAGGCCTCGATCCGCCCGGTTTCTTTGAGCTCGTCGGCGGTTTGATGTTCAGAATTACTGGTCATGGGGGTTGCTGCTCCTGCCATAAGCGCGTAGGGAGTCCGATTATGGAGTCTGGATTCATCCACGAAGAACACGAAGCGACACGAATATATTGTAGCTGAAACCCGTCAGCTTTGCACTCTTCGGGCGGGGCAGGAGTGCCCGGCCGCTTTTTGGCCCCGACGACCCGGGACTCTCCTAGCCGCGCTGGGGCGTGATCAGGCACTGTAGGGGCGAGGCATGCCTCGCCCGCGGTGGGGAGCGGTCATTTAGCGCGCCCGGCAACGTGGGGCGGGCGCCGCTGCGGACCAGCAGATCCGCATCCCACCACGGGCGAGGCATGCCTCGCCCCTACGCGGTCCGCCGTTCCCGGCCCCCGGGTAGGATTGGATTACGCCGCAGGACCGATTGACAGCCCGGCCCGGCGCCGGGTATGATTATGCTACAACCCAATACCGAACGACGTTGACGGTGAAGAGTACGCGCCGCGCGAAGCAGCCAGCGAGTCGAGGAGAGTGCAAGCTCGACCGGCTAGCGGGCGCCGAAGCCACACCTGAGTTGCCGCCGATCCCCCCGCGGGGCGAAGGCGCGCCGGCCAAGTCCGCCGTTACCCGGACGCGCCCTTGCCCGACCCTGGTGGCCCCGCAGCGGCGGCAGAGATGGGAGCAACCTGCTCCAAACAAGGTGGTACCGCGGATTGCCCGCCCTTGAGTCAGTAGACTCGAGGGCGGTTTTTATTTGCCCCTCGGGGTAGCGAAAGGAGACCGACCATGCCTACCCGGATAGATACCTGGATAGATGCGCAGCGCTTGCGCCAGGAGTTCCTGGCCTACTACCAGGCGCGCGGCCACGCGATCATCGGCAGCGCGCCCCTGATCCCGGCGCACGACCCCAGCGTGCTCTTCACCACGGCGGGGATGCACCCGCTGGTGCCCTTCCTGCTCGGCGCGCAGCACCCGGCGGGCCGGCGCCTGGCGAACTACCAGAAGTGCCTGCGCACCAATGACATCGCCGAGGTGGGCGACGGCGTCCACCTGACCTTCTTTGAGATGCTCGGCGCGTGGTCGCTGGACGACTACGGGCGGGCGGACGCGCTGCGTTGGAGCTACGGCTTCCTGACCGAGCGGCTGGGGCTGGACCCGGCGCGCTTCCACGTCACCTGCTTCGCGGGCGACGCCGACGCGCCCCGCGACATGGAAGCGGCGGCGCTCTGGCGCGCGCTCGGCATCCCGCCGGAGCGTATCAGCTTCCTGCCGAAAGCGGATAACTGGTGGGGACCGGCGGGCGCGAGCGGCCCCTGCGGCCCGGACTCGGAGCTGTTCTACGATACCGACCCCGGCGGCCCGCCGGGCGCGACTCCGGCGACCCACCCGGCGCGCTTCTGGGAGGTGGGCAACAACGTCTTCATGCAGTACGACCAGCAGCCCGACGGCCGCTACCTGCCGCTTGCCCAGCCCAACGTGGACCTGGGCATCGGCCTGGAGCGCACCCTGGCGCTGGTCCAGGGGGTGGCGACGGCGTATGAGACCGAGTTGTTCGTGCCCATCGTGGAGCAGATCCGCGCACGGAGTGGTAGGCCCGACCCCGCGCCCGTCGCGGTGCGCGTGATCGCCGACCATATCCGGGCGGCGGTGGGCATCCTGGCGGAGGGCATCGTGCCCGGCAAAGTGGGCCAACCCTACATCGCGCGGCGCCTGGTGCGCCGGGCGGTCCGCTATGGGCGCGAGATCGGCATCGGCAGCCACTTCCTGGCCGACCTGGCGGTGGTGGCGATCCCCACCCTGGCGGCGCCCTATCCCGAGCTCGCGCGTGAGCAGGCACGGATCTGCGCGGCGCTGGACGCGGAGGAGACCCGCTTCCAGCGCACGCTGGTGGACGGGGAAAAGGAGCTGGCGAAGGCCATGGCGGTCTGCCAGGCGCAGGGCACCCCCGTCCTGCCCGGCCCGGTGGTTTTCCAGCTCTACAGCACCTACGGCTTTCCTGTGGAGCTGACGCAGGAGATCGTCACGCAGGCGGGCCTGGACCTGGACCGCGCGGGCTTCGCGGCGGCGTTCGCTGACCACCAGGCGCTCTCGCGGCAGGGCGGCGCGGCGCGCTTCCGGGGCGGCCTGGCGCGGGAGCCGTAGGCGCGGGCGGGCGCCGCATCCGCGCGGTGCGGGAGGCGATGAACCTAATCCACAAATGGCCCGTTGAACCGCGGCGTCTCCCCATACGGCTGGGCAGCCATCAGCAGGAACCGAGTGCCTTTTACAGCGTCCGTGACCGTGAACTCACCTCCCCGGCCCAGCAGGACGAGCTGGGCCGGCCTGGCCGGGCGCCGGTTGGCACCGAACTTCCCCTCGCCCTCCAGCACGTAGGCGAACCCCTGGAACTTCGGTGGGACCGCTGTGGTGATCTGCCCCCCTGGCGGCAACTCGATGTCGAGGATCAGGGCGGGCGTCCCCAGATGAACGGGAGAGCTGGCGCCGACTAGCACCCGGACCGTCGCGTCGCCCTCGTGGCGCACCGGAATATGCTCCGGCTGCACGAGTTGCGCGCTCGGCTCGGCATGCTTGTTCTTGCGGGCCAGGTTCACCCAGAACAGCACACTGCGGAACTCAGTCGCGGCCAGGCCCTCACCAACCTCGTCGGCTCCCATCGCCTCGGCATGCCATACACCTCGTCCGGTCCTGAGGGCCAGGAGTGCGCCCTTGCGCAGCCGCGCCCGCTCCATCGCTCCGCCCGGCCCCGTGCTGTGGCCGGTGCTGGCCGCACCTTCGATCACATACCAGATATTATCAAACCCACGATGGGGATGCTTGGTGTCAACATTTGCCAGGTCCGATAGGCGCAGCCGCGCTTCGTGAAGAAGGATGAAGGGGTCGACCTGTGCATAGGGCACCGAGCGGGAGGGAAGTGCCTCCAGGACGGGGAAGCCCATCATACGGATCCGCGCCGCATCCTCCACGAGGATGGCCTCTCGTTCGGTCGTCTCACCTTGTGTGTTCATGTCTCTCTCCAGATTCGGCGACGGTGCGGCGGAAGCGGCGCCACATCAAGAAGGCCGTCACGGGAGCGACCGCCAGGAACGCCCCCCACACCGACACTAGCCCGCCGCCGATCGTCTCCAGCAGCGCGAAGGCCACCCCCACCGATATCCAGACCCCCGCGCCGGTGACCAGCATGGGAAAGCGAGTGTTGCCGGTGCCCCGCAGCGCGCCGGCCTGCACGAACAGCACGGCCCAGAACGGCTGCGTCAGCGCCAGTACCCGCAGCCCCGGCACACCTGCCGCGATCACCGCTGCGTCGCTGGTGAATGAGTGAAATATCTGGGGCGCGAAGACGATCAGCAGCGTGGCGATCGCGCTCATCCCCAGCACCGCCCAGTTGGTCGCCACCCGCGCCGCGGCTTGGCCCTCAGCAATCCGCCGCGCCCCGACGCTCTGGCCTACCAGCGCGGTCACGGCAATGCCGAAGCCGACCCCTGGCAGGAACGAGAGCGACAGGGCGTTGATGGTGATCCGCTGCGCCGCCAGCACCTCGGTGCCCAGCCGGGCCACCACCAGCGCCAGCACCAGCAACCCCGACGAGAGCAAAACCTGTTCCAGGGCGGCGGGAATGCCGATCGTGAGCACCTGCCGGGCCACGCCGAAATCGGGGCGCCAGCCGCCGCGCCCGCTGATCGAGACGCCATTGCGCCCGCGCCACAGCGCCGTGAGCAGCAGCACTAATGCAAAGTTGCGGGCCAGAAATGTCGCCCAGGCGCTGCCGATCGGGCCGAGCGCGGGCAGGCCGAACTGACCATAGATCAGGGCATAGGCCAGCGCGACATTCAGCAGATTGGCCAGCGCGGTCACGCGCAGCGGCGTGCGGCTGTCGCCCGCGCCGCGCGAGACGCCGCCGCCGATGAACAGCGCCACCAGCACCCCCACGGTGCCCATGGTGACTTGCAGATACTGGGTGCCGATTTCTGCGACCTGGGGCTCGAGGCCAAACCAGCGGATGATCGGGCCGGAGAGCAGGAAGCCGGTCGCGGTCAGCGGCAGCGAGAACAGCACGCTCCAAAGCAGCGACTGGCGGCCGAGGCGGCCAGCGTGAGCGAGATCGCCCGCGCCGACGGCCTGGGCGACCAGCACCGCGCTGCCGACCGCCAGCGCCGAGAGCGCCGAGATCATCAAAAACATGACTTGTAAGGCGCTGCCGACGCCGGCGATGGCGACGGCGCCGAGGCCAGCGACCAGCAGAGTATCGACAATCCCCAGCAGCGTCTCAAGGAAATTCTCGCCGATCACCGGCCAGGCCAGCCTGAACACCCGCGTGCGCACCTCGCGCTCGCTAATCAACGGCGCCGCCTCAGAGCGTGTCGGAAAAGCTATGTGATATGGACGAAGGATGAAGGACGAAACGCCACAGATCCAGTCCTTCGTCCTTCGTCCTTCGTCCTTTGTCGGAGGTGGACTCGACTTTTCAGACAGCTTCTCAACTGGTGTCTCCGGCGCAATGTTGGCTAACTCAGACACTCGCTCCTCCGTTGCAACTATCATTTCCACAGTTCTTCGCTGGCCGGTCTTAAGCGTGCGGGCTACGCCCGCCTAAGTTCGAGCACCGGAATGGTGCGGACTCCAGCAGTTTGGCGTTCGTACTCGGCAAAGCCTGGGTAGCGCCGCGCTTGCTCGGCGTAGATGCGGTCGCGTTCAGCGCCGGTCAAGTCGCGGACGGTCACCTTGTATGTCTCGGTTCCGCGTTCGACACTGCCGTCACCGGCGGCGGTCAAGTTGTGGTACCAGTCCGGGTTGGTGGGTGCTCCCCCCTTGGTGGCGAAGACGTAGATGATGGCCGGCGCGGTGTCGTGCGGGAGGTACATCACCGGGGTGACGTGCTCCCGCCCGCTTTTGCGGCCGCGGTGGTGCAGCAGGACAATCGGAGCGCCCTCGAAGATCCCGCCAACGCGGCCCTTGTTCGCTCGGAACTCCGCGATAGTTCCCGCGTTCCAGTCGCTCATATCGGACTCCTTTCGTTCACGTGCGTTCTGCCTTTCGTTAGGTGGTGCCGCGTTCTGCGCTGGCGAGATGCGCCGACAGGAACTGTCCGGCTCTGTCCAGCGCCGCGGCCGCTTCGTCGAGGATCGGCAGGATTGCGTCGAGGTTCTCTCGCTGTTCGGTGCTCATGGATGCACCCACGAGCCGTAGCCGAGGTCGAGCCGGATCGACTGCATCACCTGGAACGTCGTGCTCTCGGTGAAGACGTCCGCGGCTGCGAGCACGCCCGTGTACTTCTCGATCACCGGCGCGGCTGCGGTAGCGACCCACTCGTCCAGGCCCTCCTTGAACGCCGCCCAGGGGTTGTCGCCGTACTTCACGAAGTAGCGCGTCAGATCGACCGTGTCGAGCGCTTTCCTGGAGCTCTCGGCGATGTCCGCCATGTACTG
This sequence comes from Chloroflexia bacterium, assembly GCA_035310405.1. GTDB lineage: Bacteria > Chloroflexota > Chloroflexia > QHBQ01 > JAICKM01 > JAICKM01. The sequence goes on from DATGEF010000246.1 coordinate 6,857, forward strand.
CTGGTGCAAGGCGATGTCCTCGCGGGTGCCGAGCCGGCCGAGGTGGCCGCCGATGAAGTGCTTCCACGAGTAGGCGAGCGCGTTCGCCGCGGCCGCGATGTAGCCGGGGATATCCTCGGTCAGGTTCGACAGGAAGACCGGCGCCCAACCCGGATTGACGATGTCGATCAGCATCAGCGCGTCGTGGTCGGGCAGGTGGATGAGGATGTTGTCGGGCGAGTGGTTGGGCCCGTACCAGGCCAGGTCGATCCGCTCGCCGCCGATCTCGAGCGTGCGGCGATCCTGGAACGTCTCCTCGTTCGGTGGTCGCGCCGGATCGTCGTCGCGCAAAAGCAGCCGCCGCGTCTCCTCGTGGCCGATGCGGGTCACGTTCTTGTCGAAGAGCGAGGACGCGCCTGCGTGGTCGGCGTGGTGGTGCGAGTAGATGAGGTGCGTGACCTTGTTGCTGACGCCGTTCGCCGACGCGATCTCGTCGACCGCGCGCTGGATGTTGTGGCCGATCGTCGGCGGCGCGTCGAGCAGCACGACGCCGTCCGAGGTCGTCAGGAACGCGCACTGGTAGGTGCCGTCGGTGATCCAGTACAGGTTTCGCTCGACGCGGCCGACGTAGTACCCCTGCTCGTTGAGGGCGGGGCCGCGCGCCGATTGCGGGATTGGCGCGTAGTCGGGTAGAACGGGTGTGTCAGTTGTGTTCATTGCCTTCCTCCTCTTGGGTTCACAGCACGATCACGGTCTTGCCGTCGCTCAGTGGTCGCGAGCGCTTGTGCCCGGTTGTCTTGCTCTGCCATAGCTTGCTTCTTTCCTGAGTTTCTTGCTGTCTATCGTCGCGCTAGTGGATGAGTGGACTTCCTGATAGCTGATCATGTATATTTCTGTCCACTGTGATCAGTATAGGAACAAGCTCCGGAGAAGTCACTGGACATCAGGTAGCATTTCAGGTAGCATTTCGCTTCCCATATGGCGCCGCCTGGCAACTCGTCCATATCTCCAACAGGCGTTGACCCGAATGGGATGTACTCGGTGGGTTGTGCAGAAAGGTGATGACTCGTGATGCAAGCTTCGTATCGGGAGCACGACTATACCTTCGGCCAGCGGATGCTGGCACTGCGCACGGCGATCGGGCTGTCGCAAGCCAGGCTGGCCGACTTGCTCAAGATCTCGCGGCATGCGGTCGGCGGGTGGGAGGCCGGCGAGAGCTATCCCACAGCCGAGCATCTCAAACAGATCATCGCCCTAGGGCACCAGCAGCAGGCCTTTGCCGCCACGCATGAGGCCGAGGAGATCCGCGCACTCTGGCGGGCCGCACATCAGAAGGTGCTGCTGGATGAGCCGTGGCTGCAGGGGCTGCTCAGCCAGCAAACTTCCCCTCAGGTGGATGGCGCAGTCGAGCGGACCCGTCGCGCGGAGCGTGCCAGTGCTCCTCAGGCTTCGGGTGAGCCGCGGGTGGATTGGGGCGAAGCGCCCTTCGTACCGCTGCTGCACGGGCGCGCCCGCGAGCTGGCCAAGCTGGGGTACTGGGTGCGCGAGCAGCGCTGCCGGGTGGTGAGCGTGCTGGGCATGGGCGGCATCGGCAAGACCAGCCTAGTCGCGCGGCTGGCCCAGGACCTTGCACCCGAGTTCGCGGTGGTCTACTGGCGCAGCCTGCGCAACGCGCCGCCAGTCGAGGAGTGGCTGGCCGGGGCGATCGCCGCTCTCTCCGCCGGCCAGGCCGTCCCTCCCGAAGGGCTGGCCGCGCAGCTGCGGCTACTGCTCGGCCTGCTGCGCGCTCAGCGCAGCCTACTCATCCTGGACAACCTGGAGACGGTGCTCTCGCCGGGCTCACTGGAGCTGCGCTACCGGGCGGGCTACGAGGGCTACGGGGCGATACTGCAACAGCTAGCCGAGAGCGCACACCCGGGCTGTCTGTTGCTGACCAGCCGCGAGCAGCCGCTGCGCGCCGACGACAGCGCGGTGCGTGCGCTGCGGCTGGATGGGTTGGCGGTCGCGGAGGCGCGGGCACTGCTCGGCCATCGGGTGCTGCTCGGCGATGATGCGGCTTGGCGGGCGCTGGTGAAGCGCTACGCGGGCAACCCGCTGGCGCTGCAGGTGGTGGGCGAGACCATCAGCGTGATGTTCGGCGGCGCCATCGCGGCCTTCCTGGGGCAAGAGACCGCGGTGTTCGGGGGCATCCGCCAGCTGCTCGACGAGCAACTGGCGCGCCTGTCGCCTCTGGAGCACGCGCTGCTGTACTGGCTGGCGATCGAGCGGGAGCCGGTGAGGTTTGCGGCGCTCCTCGCCGACCTGGGGCCGGAGGTGGCGCGGAGCGCGGTGCTGGAGGCGCTGGAGGCGCTGGATCGGCGCTCGCTGCTGGAGCGCGCGAGCGGCGGCGCCTTCACGCTGCAGCCGGTGGTGCTGGAATTTATCAGCGAGCGGCTGGTCACTGCCCTGGCGCGGGAAATCCTGGTGGGGCAGCCGGTGCTGCTGCGCCGTCACGCCGTGATGCTGGCCACGGCCAAGGACTACGTGCGCCGCAGCCAGGAGCGGCTGCTCGGCCAGCCGATCGTGCAGAACCTGGTGGCGGCCAGCGGAGCGGGCGGAGGGGAGCGGCGGATGCTGGAGCTGCTCGAGGGCTGGCGCCAGCGGGAGCCGGCGGAGCAGGGCTACGGCCCGGGCAACGTGGTCAATCTGCTGCGGCTGCTGCGCGGCGACCTGCGCGGGCTGGACCTCTCGCACCTGGCCATCCGGCAGGCCTACCTGCAGGAGGTCGCGGCGCAGGACGCCAGCCTGGCGGGCGCGGAGCTGCACCAAGCGGTGCTGGTCGAGGCATTCCACTACCCGATGTCGGTCGCGCTCAGCGCTGATGGCGCCTACCTGGCGGCCGGGACTACCGCGGGGGAGCTGTGCCTGTGGCGTGTGGCGGACCGCACGCCGCTGCTGTCGGTGCATGGGCACACTGGCCTGGTCTGGGGCGTGGCGCTCTCTGCAGACGGGCAGCTCGTGGCCAGCGGCAGCTACGACGGGACGGTCAAGCTGTGGGATGCTGCGAGCGGCCGGTTGCTAGCCACCCTGCAGGGCCACACTGGCGGGGTCTGGAGCGTGGCGCTCTCTGCAGACGGGCAGCTCGTGGCCAGCGGCGGCTACGACGGGACGGTCAGGTTGTGGGATGCTGTGAGCGGCCGGCTGCTGGTTACCCTGGAGGGGCACGCCGGCGCGGTCCGGGGTGTGGCGCTGAGCGGGGACGGGCAGCTCCTGGCCAGCAGCAGCTATGACGGGACGGTCAGGCTATGGGATGCTGCCCGTGGCCGGTTGCTAGCCACCTTGCAGGGCCACACTGGCGGGGTCTATGGCGTGGCGCTCTCTGCAGACGGGCAGCTCGTGGCCAGCGGCGGCTACGACAGGACAGTCAGGCTGTGGGATGCTGCGAGCGGCCGGCTGCTGTCGGTGCAGGGGTACACGGGCGGGGTCCTGGGCATGACCCTCTCGGCGGACGGACAGTTGGTGGCCAGCGGCAGCTACGACGGGACGGTCAGGTTGTGGGATGCTGTGAGCGGCCGGTTGCTAGCCACCTTGCAGGGGCACACCGGCGCGATCCTGGGCATGGCGCTGAGCGGGGACGGGCAGCTCCTGGCCAGCAGCAGCTTCGACGGGACGGTCAGGTTGTGGGATGCTGCGAGTGGGCGGCTGCTGGCCACCTTGCAGGGCCGCACCAGTGGGGTCCTGGGCATGACCCTCTCGGTGGACGGACAGTTGGTGGCCAGCGGCAGCGAGGACAGGATGGTCAGGCTGTGGGATGCTACGAGCGGCCGGCTGCTGGCCACCTTGGAGGGCCACACCGGCGGGGTCGTGGGCATGGCGCTGAGCGGGGACGGACAGTTGGTGGCCAGCGGCAGCGAGGATGGGACGGTCAAGCTGTGGGATGCTACGAGCGGGCGGCTGCTGGCCACCTTGCAGGGCCACACCGGCGGGGTCCGGGGTGTGGCGCTGAGCGGGGACGGACAGTTGGTGGCCAGCGGCAGCTTCGACGGGACGGTCAGGCTGTGGGAGGCCAGCAGTGGCCGGCTGCTAGCCACCTTGGAGGGGCACACCGGCCTGGTCTATAACGTGGCGCTGAGCGAGGACGGACGGTTGGTGGCCAGCGGCGGCGAGGACGGGACGGTCAAGCTGTGGGAAACCGCGAGCGGGCGGCTGCTAGCCACCTTGCAGGGGCACACTGGACTGGTGTGTGGCGTGGCGCTGAGCGGGGACGGGCAATTCGTGGCCAGCGGCGGCTTCGACGGGACAGTCAGGCTGTGGGATGCTGCGAGCGGGCGGCTGTTAGCCACCTTGGAGGGGCACACCGGCGCGGTCTGGGCCGTGGCGCTGAGCGGTGACGGGCAGTTGGTGGCCAGCGGCAGCTTCGACGGGACAGTCAGGCTGTGGGAGGCCAGCAGTGGCACCTTTCTGCGTACGCTGCGGCGCGATCGCCCCTATGAACGCATGGATATCACCGATCTGACCGGGATCACCCCCGCGCAGCGCGCGTCGCTGATCGCCTTAGGCGCGGTCGAGCGGCCCCGTGATCGCGCGCCAGCGCTCGCGAGCGCACCCCCAGGTGATGCCGATCAGCTGGCGCGCGGCGACCAGAAGCTGGCCAACAGCCTGCCGTCCCAGTAGCTCACGAACCGCCGGGACGAAGGCGACGTGAGTATCATGTCGTGTTCATAGGCCTTTCGATGGCTGTTTCGTGGTCAATCTATGTCCTGTAGTTTCTTAACGTGCTAAATTTGCCAAAAACTATTGTGACCCCGGGTGCTCGGCAGCTTTTTGCACTGACGGCGGCCCGCCAGCGGGCGGCACCGGTGCTGTGCCGCTGTTTGCTCCGGCAAGGGGCCGGGAGCCGGGAACCGCGTAGGGGCGAGGCATGCCTCGCCCGTGGGGGGCGCGGATCGGCTGGTCCGTAGCGGCTCCCGCCCCACGTTGCCGGGCGTTATCGATGACCGCTCCCCACCGTGGGCGAGGCATGCCTCGCCCCTACCGCGCCTGATCCCGCCCCCGCGCGGCGCGGAGAGTCCTGGGTCGCCGGTGCAAAATCCTGCCGAGCATCCTGTGACCCCTACCCTATTGACGCGCACCGCAATCTGTATTATAATTAACTCTAGAAGATTTAAATCTATTAGAGTTAATTAGCCGGATCCGGCCGCGCCGTCTACGGGCGCCGGCGGAACGGCGGGAGGAGACGGATCATGGTGATGCGTGACGCCCATTGTGCGTGGTGTGGGCAGCCTTTCGCGGCCGATCAATCCTGGCCGCGCGTCTGCGCGGGGTGCGGCCACCGCAGCTACCGCAACCCGCTGCCGGTGGCCGTGATCCTCGTCCCGGTGGACGGGGGCCTGCTGCTGGTGCGGCGCAATATTCCGCCCCAGGTGGGGGAGCTGGCCCTGCCGGGCGGCTACATTGGCCTGGGCGAGACCTGGCAGGCGGCGGGCGCCCGCGAAGTCTGGGAGGAGACGGGCTTGCGCCTCGACGCCGCCGCGATCCGAGACTTCGGCGTCCTCACCGACACCGCGGGGGGCTATTTGCTCGTCTTTGGCCTGGCCGCGCCCCATACGCTCCAGGACCTGGCGGGGTTTGTGCCCAACGCAGAAACCGCCGCGTATGTCATCGCGCGGGCGCCGCAAGAGCTGGCCTTTCCGCTGCACACTGCGGCGCTGCACGCGTTCTTTCGGGCGCGGGCGGCGCACGACCGGCCAGCTTGATCCGGAGGATGGGCGATGCAGCAGCTTCAGACGGCCCGACGCTTCCGCCACTTCCAGGACCCGGCGACCGTCGCCGCGTTGATCGCCGAGATCCGCGCCCGCCATGGGTGCGCCTATGCGGGGCTCCTGCCGGCGATCCTGGCGCAGATCGCCGGCTACTTTGCGCGGGCCTTTGCGTCCGATAGCCCGCCCTCCCGGTTCGCGGGGGCCGGCAGCGCGCAGGTGCGGCCCCGCCTGCTGGTGGGCCTGTCGGGCGGCATCGATTCGACGGTCGTCACCTACCTGGCGGTGCGCGCGGTGGGCCGGGAGGCCGTCTTGCCGGTGACGATGCCCGCCCGCCCGGACGACGACAGCGTCGCCCTGGCCGCGCTCGTGCGCCAGGATCTGGGCTTCGCGGAGCCGGATGCCCCCTACCTGATCGATATCACGCCGGTGGTCCAGGCGCACCGGGCCGCCATGACGGCGCTGGCCGCGCCGCAGGTCCGGCTGGGTGGGGGCCCGGCGCCGCAGACGATCGAGCAGCAGATGCGCAGCGGGAATTTCGGCTCGCGGGTGCGCGTGGCCGTGCTCTCCGACCTCCAGCGGGCGATCCGCGGCCGCATCCTGGGCACCGTGAACCGCACCGAGTATTGCCAGGGCTACGGCACCAAGTTCGGCACGCCCATCTCCTACGACTTCGGCGTCCTCGACGAGCTGTATAAGGAGGACATTTATGCGCTGGCCCGGGTGCTGGGCGTGCCGCCGGCGGTGCTGGCCGCCCCGCCCACGACGGGGTACTTTGCCGGCCAGACCCATGAAGGGGAGTTGGGCGCGACGATCGCGGAGCAGGATATCTTCGCCTACCTGCTGTTCGAGCGGCACCTGGCGCCCGCGGCGATCGCCCGCCAGTACGGCGCGAGCGAAGAATTCGCCCGGGTGATGCTGCACCGCTACACGATCTCGGAGCATAAGCGCCTGCTCAACGGCCTCCAGGAGCATGTGCGCGTGGCCCGGGAGCCGCTCTGCCGGTAAGCGGCTTATTCGCGCAGCGCGGCTTTCATCTCCTGCCAGGCCTGGCGCGCCTCGTCGACGGAGCCTTCATCCTCGATCGTGGTGATATCGCCGGGCTCGCGGTCCAGGGTGACGGCCCGGAGCACGCGGCGCATGATTTTGCCGCTGCGCGTCTTGGGCAGGCCATTCACGAAGTTGAGCTCGCCGATGACGGCCACCGGCCCGAGCTCGTGGCGGACGGTTTCGAGCAACTGGTCATGCAGCTCGGGCGATTTGTGGTGCCCCTGTTTCAGGACGACGAAGGCCGAGATCACCTCGCCGCGCAGCGGGTCGGGCCGCCCGGTGGCGCCCGCTTCGGCCACGGCGGGGTGTTTCAAAAAGGCCGTTTCGACTTCAATCGTGCCGATGCGGTGGCCGGCGATCTTGATAATCTCGTCGGCGCGGCCGGCGAACCAGACGTAGCCGTCCGCGTCGATGTGCGCCGAGTCGCCCGTATAATAGACGCCCGGCAGCCGGCCCCAGTAGTCCTGGGCATAGCGCTCCGGCTCGCCCCAGAGCGACGCGATCAGGCCGGGGAAGGGGCGTTTGAGGACCATGATCCCCTTCTCCCCCGGCGCGCAGGGCGTGCCTTCGGGGGTCAGCACCGCCGCCTCGATGCCCGGCAGGGGGATGCCCGCCGCGCCCGGCTTGATCGGCAGCAGGGCCAGGCCATACGGGTTGCCGAAGACCGGCCCGCCGGTCTCGGTCTGCCACATATTGTCGAGCACCGGCACCCGGTCGTGTAGCACCTGCTTCTGGAGCCACTCCCACGCCGGGGCGTTGAGCACTTCCCCGGCACAGACGACCCGCTGCAACGTGTGGAGGTCGTAGGGGGCGGCGTGCTGTTCGCCGTAGCGCATGAGGAGGCGGACCGCGGTCGGCGACGTGAAAATGCCGGTGACGCCGAAGGTCTCGACGATCCGCCAGATCGTGCCGGGATCCGGGTGGTCGATGGCGCCCTCATACGCGATAGTCGTGCAGCCGTGGAGCAGGGGCGCATAGACGATATAGCTGTGCCCGACCACCCAGCCGATATCCGAGGTGGCCCACCAGACGTCGCCCGGGTGCAGGCCAAAGCACCAGCGCCCCATACTGTGGATGTGGACGGCGTACCCGCCGTGGGTCTGCACCGCCAGCTTGGGCTTGGCGGTCGTGCCCGAGGTGGCCAGGATGTAGGCCGGCTCATTCGACTCGAGGGGCACATGGGTATCTGGGTGGCCGGGGCCGTGGGCCAGGAACTCCCCCCAGGTCAGATCGCGCCCGGCCGCCATCGGCACCGGCGCGGCCGCCCGCTGCAGGACGACGACATGCTCCACGGTCGGACCGTCGCCGCCGAGTGCCGCGTCGACGATCTCCTTGAGCCGCACATCGCGGCCTTTGCGATAGGTGACGTCCGTGGTGAAGACGAGCCGCGAGCCGCTGGCCGCGATCCGATCGGCGAGCGCCCCCGCCCCGAACCCGGCGAAGACGACCAGGTGGATGGCCCCGATCCGGGTGGCGGCCAGCATCAGCATGATCGCTTCCGGGCAGACGGGCATATAGATGGTGAGGCGATCGCCCGGCCCGAGGCCCAGGCCCCGTAACGCGGCGGCCAACTGCCGGACCTCGTAGTGTAACTGGCTGTAAGTGAACAGGCGCTGCTCGCCGCGCTCGTTCAGGTAAATCAGCGCGGTGTGGCCGCCGCGGCCCTGGGCGACCTGGTGGTCGAGGCAGTTATAGGCCAGGTTGGTTTGCCCGCCGATGAACCAGCGGAAAGTTGGGAACTCCCAGGCAAACGCCTGGTCCCACGGACGGAACCAGGGCAGCTGCCCGGCGGCGCGCGCCCAGAACCCCTCGGGGTCCGCCAGCGCATCCTGCTGCCAGCGGCGCACGATCGGATTGATCACGTCCATTGGCCTACCTCCTGCGTCGCGCGCCGGCGGGCATACGCGGTCCGGTGCGGGGGCCCCCCGCCGGCGACCTCGTCAGGATCGCTCTCCGCATTTACTATAGCGCGGGGGCGGCAGGGTGTCAATAGGGAGGCGGGCGGGCGGGCGGGCGCTCGGCAAGATTTGGCATCCCGGCGAGGCGGCTGATTCGCGGGCGGCGGCCGACCTCTCCCCTCACCGGCGCGGGGAGGGGAATGTGGGGCCCGCGCCGAGCCGCGGTTCCCGCGCCACCCCGCCGGCCTGCCGTCTCCTCCCCTCCCCGCGCCGGGTTCAGGAGCAGACAGAACGTGCTTGGCACGCGGCGTAGGACACAAGTACATCTGCCTGGGTTGTGACCAGGGTGGATGAGCCGTACATCGGACTGTGGGAGAGGGCTCTGCCCTCGAAATACTCGCCGCACGACCAGGCACGGGATCGCGGCCCACCCGCGCGGCTAGATCATCGAGGGCAGAGCCCTCTCCCACAGCCGTTTCAGGCGCAGTGGCCCATCCCCTATGCCTTGTTGCATACACGATCCGTCCGCTCCTGAACCGTGCCGGGGAGGGGCGGGGGGAGAGGTGCGTTCCCGCGCCGCCATCTCGCCGGCCGCCGCCGATGCAAAATCGGCATCCTGCACGAACACTGCGCGGCGGTGGGCCGCGATCCGGGGGAAATCGAACTGTCGGTCCAGACACGGGTGAACTATGCCACCTGGAGGCGACCGTGGCGACGCTGCAGCCGCTCGTGGAAGTCGGGGCCACGCACCTGGTGCTGATGTTGGCCTATCCGTGACCGCGCGTCTTGCGGCCGGGCCTTTTGCGGGTTAGAATAGACCATGGGAAGAATGACGAATCAGGATTCCGAGGGCGTGAGTGCGGAAAGCACCTGGCCGCTGGGCGACGAGGACCAGTCCTGATGGCCACACTTCATCTCATCTGCGGGCTGCCCTGTGCCGGCAAAACCACGCTCGCGCGCCACCTGGAGCAGGAATATGCCGCGCTCTGGCTGAATCTCGATGACTGGCATACCCGGCTGTTCGGTCAAGATGTGGAAGACGCCCTCCATGATGCCCGGCACGCCGTAATCGAGGCCCTGCTCTGGGAGATGGCGGCGCGCGTGCTGCGATTGGGCGTGAATGTGATCCTGGATTTTGGCTTCTGGGGCCACAGCGAACGCGAAGATTACCGGGCGCAGGCGGCCCGGTTAGGCGCCAGTAGCGAACTCCATTTTTTGAACGTACCAGAAGAGGTACTCTTCGAACGCCTGGCGCTAAGAAACGCCCAACTGCCCCAAGGCACATTTTTTATTCCCGCGGCCAAGCTCAAGGAGTACATAGCGTGGTTCCAGCCGCCGTCACCAGCGGAACTGGAACGGCGCGAATAATAGCGATCAGGAGGACGCTCGGCGAGCTGCAAAGCGCCCCCCTTGCGCCGCGCCACCCCGCGTGCTACACTACTGCTATGAGCCGAACAACCACGTATCTGGCGGCCCTCGTCGGCCTGATCTGCGGCTGGTTCCTCCTCAACAACTTCGTCTTCGGGACCCACACCCGCACGGTGCAGAACGACGTCGTGCAGGGCCTCTTCATCGGCTTCGGCCTGGCCTTTGTCACCGCCCAGATCTACGCGCGCCTCAAGGCCACGCGGGTCAACGGCTGGATTACCATGTTCGGCCTGGGTGACCCCGGCAACGGCCTGTTGCTGCGCGCCGCGCACGCCCAACTGTTTCCCGGCCCGGTGAACAGCCCGCAAGAGGCGCTGTATTGGTGGACGATTGTCGATGGCGCGGGCCATACCCTCTCCGGCGCACACGCCTACATCATGCACTTTCCGCCCGGCGGGCTGCCCCCCAACCGGGCCTTCTGGTCACTGACGATGGGCACGGCGCACAATCGCTTTGTGCCCAATCCGCTCCACCGCTACAGCGTCAGCGATCGGTCGGGCCTGGTGCCCAACCCCGATGGGTCGGTCGACATTTATATTCAGCCCACCGTGCCGGTCGGGCACGCCGCCAATTGGCTGCCCGCGCCGGCGGGCCACTTCATCCTCTGGCTGCGCGTGTACCTCCCTGGGGAGACGATTCTCCGGGGTGCCTATACGGTGCCGCCGGTGGTCGAGGTGCCATGATGAATATCGCGCCTGAGCATTGGCTGATCTTTGGGGGGGTCTGTGGCGTGACCTGGGTGCTGATCCTTTACTGGTGGCCCCGGCTGCTGCTGTTCGTGTACAAGCGGGCGATCCTCGTCAAGGGGTTTGGCGACGGCCCGATCCCGGTCAATACGCTCTACACGGAACCCCAACACCTCTTTGCCGACCCCCTCGCGGCCCAACCCGCCGGCAGCTCGAATTTGGCGACGGTGGGCGTGAACCACGACACGCTGCTGGTGGTCGGCTGGCTCGATCTCGCCAGAGGGCCGCAAGTCCTGCACGTGCCGGACATGGCCACCCGCTACTACAGCGTGCAATTCACCGATCCGACGAAAAACACCAATTTTGCCTACGTCGGTACCCGGACCACGGGCCCGGCGGCGGGCGACTACCTGGTGAGCGGCCCCGGCTGGAAGGGAGGGGTGCCGCCGGGCCTGGTCCAGATCGTCGCCCCGACCAAGGCGGTGCTGGTCATCGGGCGCGTCCTCGTGGTCAGCGACGACGATCTCCCGACCGCCTATGGCCTGGCCACGCAGATCCGGCTGACCCCCCTAAACGAACCACCTCCCCAGCGCGGACGAAGCTAAGAGGGTCGGGTACGACTTGCGGCCTCGACGAGTACGCGGCCGGGCACCCACGGGGGGACACCAAACGTCGGTGCCGATGTCCCCCGGGGGGCGGCCCCTCACGGGTGGGCGATGACGAGCAGGGTGGGGGCGCGGTCGAGGACACAGCGCAGGCAGCGTTGCAGGGTCTCGGGGTCCAGGGCGGCGAAGCTTTCGTCGAGGACCATCAGATCCGTGCCCTGCAGCAGGGCGCGGGCAATGTAGAGGCGGCTTCGCTCGCCATGCGAGAGCTGCCAGCCGGTTTCGCCGACCATCTGGAGCATCCCGGCCGGCATGCGATCGAGCAGGTCGCCCAGGCCCAGCTCGCGGCAGATGGTCTCCGCCAGGGCCAGGTCGGCGGCGGCCGGGGGCCAGCGGCGGCCCATCAGCAAGTTGAACGCGAAGGTGGCCGCCAGCACATGGTTCTCATGGAACTGCGGCGCGCCCCCCACGCGCCGCCGCCAGCCGTCGGCCCCGAGGGTCTGGCGGTCGAGGCCCTGGCACAGGAGCAGGCCGGCGTCGGGCCGGCGCAGCCCGGTCAGCAGCGCGGCGAGCGTCGACTTCCCGCCGCCGGACGGCCCTTCCAGCAGCAACCGGTCGCCGGCGGCGATCTGCAGGGTGCAACCGTGGAGGACGGGTTCGGCACGGTCGTGATAGCGAAACGAGAGATCGTGCGCGGCGACGATCGCCGGCGCGGGGCCGGGGCCGGCGGCGGGCGTGGGGGCGAGCGCGAAGTCGGGCAGGCCGGGCACCCCGGGCCGGCCGGCCGCGTGGAAGAGGGGGCCGACCTGCTGCCAGGCGATGGCCGTGCTCGCCAGCGCGCTCAAGCCGCCGGTGAGCTGGCCCAGTGCGCGATAGGCGAGCAGGATGCCGCCCAGGCCAATAGCGAGGGGGGCGGCCGTGACGCGTGCCGCGACGAAAGCCGGCGCGAGGCCGAGGATACCCAGGATCAGCCAGCCCCGCGGCGCCAGGGTCAGGAGCACGGCGGCGCGGTCCATCGCCGCCGACAGCGCCAGGTAGTGGTCGAGCGCGGCATCTTCGCCCGCATGCCAGCGCTCCGGCAGCTCCTGCGCCAGGCGTGTGCGTTGGCCGATCATCCGCTCGATCAGGTCATGTGTCAGGCCGAGGCGGCCGGCGCGCGGGCCCGCAGGCGAGTCGCCGACCGGCCCCCCCTGGGTCCAGGCTTGACGATCGCGGTAGAAACGCCGGCCGAGGGCCGCGACGACGGCCAGCCAGGCCAGCAGCAGGGCGACATGGAGCAGCCCCCCGGCGCCGAGGCCCAGGATGACACAGGCGAGCAGCAGCCCGATGCCGGCGGCCAGGCCGCTGAAGCCACTGCTCAGCGCCAGCGCTTCGACCGTCTCCGATTCGAAGACCCGGCCGAGCAGTTGGCCCACGCCCGCCTGGCGGATCGCGCCGGGGTCCAGGCGCAAGGCGCCGGCCAGCAGCCGCGCCTTGAGCAGCGCGCCCGCATCGATCGCCAGTTGCCCGGATGTCCAGGTCGCCAGCAGGGTGAACGGGACCTGGCTCAGCACCACGAGTCCCCAGCCGAGCAGCCAGCCCCCGTCGAGTCGGCCCTGCAACGCGCCCTGGCCCACCATCCACCAGGCGAGGATCTCCAGCAAGGAGGTGGCGGCGAAGAGGGCCCCTAGAGCCAGCAGGCGGGGCGCGAAGCGCGCCTGGCGCGCCAGGCGCGCGAGATCCGCGCCGGGCGGCAGGCGCAGCAGCCAGCCGCCGTCGATCTGCCGCGCGCTGAGCTGCGCGCGCAGGATCGCCGTGCGCGCCCGGGGCCGCCGGGCGGGAGGCACGCCGGCGTCGGCGAGCAAGCGGTCGATGGCCGGCAGCAGCGGCGCTTCGAGGGCCGCACAGAGCGCCGCCTGCACGGCCGCCGCGGGCACGCGCTGGGCCGCCGCGTCCGGCCCGAGGACGGTCACCGTCGGGCCGCGGGCGCCGAGCAGGGCCAGGAAGCGGGGCGGCCCCGGCCCGGCCAGCGGCAGCAGCGCTGGGGCCGCCCCGCGAATGAGCCGACCGATGTCCGCATACGGGCTTTCGACCGGCTCGGCTTCGATGCCCAGCCAGGTTGCCGCCGCGGCGAGCCAGTCGCCCAGGGCGCCGGCATCCGCGGCCAGCAGGCCGGGCGGCGGCACGGGGATCTCGACTGCCCGGGGTCCCAGGTGGGCGCGCTGCGCCAGGGCGGCGATCGCCTCGCCGAGGCGCGGGGCCGGCCAGGCGAGCGCCGCGAGGTCGGGCGCCGCGGCTCCCCGGCTCATGGGCCCTCGGCCGGCCGCGCCGGCTCGGCGACCCGGCCGCCCGTGAGGTGCAAGCGGCGCCAGCCGGCGCCGGCCCAGAGGCCTTCGCGCACGGCCACTTCGGCGTCGAGCAAGGCCCGGTATCGCGAATCTGGGCAGCCGGCCAGCACTGCCGGGGCCGCGTCTTCGACGACGCGGCCGCCCTCGACGACCAGTACGCGATCGAAACCCTGGGTCTCGCCCACGTCATGGGTGATGCACAGCACGGTCGCGGTGCTCCAGAGGCGGCGGGCGCGGGCGAGCAAGGTACGGCGCGCCGCGCGGTCCAGGCCGCGGAACGGCTCGTCGAGGATCACCAGGCGCACGCCCGGCCGTAGCAGCGCCCGGCCCAGGCGCACCCGCTGGCCCTCCCCGCCCGATACGAGCCCGCCGCCCTCGCCCAGCGGGGTTTGCAGGCCGTCCGGCAGCTGTTGCAGCACGCTGAGGAGATCGGCCTGCGCGATCACCTGGCTGATCGGGAGGGCCAGGGCGCCGGCCGTGCCGTAGCGCAGGTTGTCCAGGAAGGAGCGGTTCCAGAGCTGGATGGCCGGGTCGACCCAGGCGACTTCCCGGCGGAGCTGGGCCAGGCGCGGCGCATCCAGCGGCGTGTCGTCGACCAGCACCTGCCCGGCGACCGGCCGGTGCCAACCCAGCAGGATGCCGACCAGGCTCGACTTGCCGGCGCCGGACGGCCCGACGATGGCCACATGGCTGCCCGCGGGGATGGCGACGTCGACATCCTGGAGAATGGTGTGGCCGGCCACCTGCACGGTCACGCCCGCCAGGGTCAGGGCGACCGGCCCGGTGGCGGGCGCGGGCGGGGGGGGGTGCGGCGGAGCGGCCCCGGGCGCCGGCCGATCCTCGGGGGCGCCGAGGGGCTCCAGCAGGCGGAGCGTGATGTTCCGCGCCGTCGGATACTGGCGGGCCAGGATGGCCACGTCTTGTCCGAGCGCGGGGAGGCTGAGCGTCCAGTAGACAAAGAGCAGGACGCTGCCGGTGATGCCGGTGCGGGCCAGGTGGTCGAAGAACAGCCAGGCGGCGAGGCTGCCCCCCAGTAGGGCCTGGGCGCCGGCCACCACCACCGTGGTGGTGAGGAGGCTCCGGCCGGCGTGTGCCCATTCGACGAGCAGGCTCTCGTGCTCGCGGCGGATCGATCGCTCGGCGCCATGCGTGCGGATGGCGACCAGGCCCAGCAGGGCGTCGAGATAGAAGCGACTCAGCGCCCCCCCGTGGGTGCGCACCCGCAGATTCCGCTCGGCCAGCAGGGACTGCGGTAGGAGCGGCAAGGCCACGGCCAGCCCCCCGACCAGCAGCGCGAGGGGCGCGCTGCCGGGGTCGAGCCAGGCCAGGCCCAGGACCGTCAGCGCGAGGGTCAATACCGCCCGCGTGAAGTCGCCGCCCAGCCGCGGCAGCAGGCGCAGCATGTGGATGCTGTGGCTCCTTTCGGCCATGTCGGAGGTGGGCCGGCTGGCAAAATACCGGTCGCCGAGGCGCGGGATTTTCTGCAGGAAGGCGAGGCGCAGGCGGGCTTCGAGGTGCCGCCCCAGGCGCAACAGGCCGGTGGCGATGATCCCCTCCAGGCCGATCAGCAGGGCGGCGAACAGGAGCCACCCGGCCAGGGCGGCGACGCGCTGCGCCGGCAGGGCCAACAGGCTGCCCAGATCCAGCAGGCCGCGGAAGAACAGGGCTTCGATCAGCACGCTGCCGGCCGCCAATCCGAGCGCCGCGAGCAGCGTGGCCGGCCCCAGGAGGCCGCCGGTGTACAGGAAGCGCAGCAGATCGCGCCCTGGGCGCGCGGGCGGCTCGGCCAGCGCCGCGGCCAGCTCTGGGGCCAACGGCACCGCTGTGTCCTCCCCCAGCGCGGGCGCCCCGCCCGGCGCGCGCCGGCCGCGCACCCGCACCAGCACCGCCCCGCGCAGGTAGAGCTGGGCGGCGCCCTCCGCGTCCGGGGGCGCCGGGCGCACCGACCAGTAGCCCGGCGGCAGCGGCCCGTCGGCGCCGTCGCCCGGGGCCCGCGCCTGCGCGAAAAAGTGGTCCAGCACGCGCGCGGCTTCGCGCCCCGGGCGCAGGCCCCGGGCCGCGACCACGGCCGTCACCAGCCGGGTGGCGGCGTCGAGCGCGCCCAGGCTGCGCCAACTGGGGTCCGCGCACCCGGTGGCGATCAGCGTCGCGCTGGCCGCCGCGGGCAGGCCCAGCTGCGCCAGCCGCCGGCGCAAGGGGCCGAGGAATTCCGGCCCACCCGCGTAACGGCGCCAGGCGTCTGCCGGCACGGGGATCGTATGGATGTAGACGTCGTCCAGGAACCGCGCCCCAGCGGGCCAGCGGCGGCCGGCGGCCGGGTCCATGACCTGCACCCGGCCGCCCTGCGGGCGCCAGGCGACGACAAAATGCGTGGCGCCGCTGGCCAGCCGGACGACGACGATCGCCGGCAAGGCGGCGGCCTCCGGCAGCAACAGGTGGTCCCGCGGCACCATGATCTGCTCGGCGTCGAGGCCCAGCTGCCCGGCGACCTCTTCCAGCGTGTCGATCGAGGTGCCGTCGACGTCCGTCTGGCAGGCCTCCCGCAGCCGTCCGTAGCTGACCGGGATGCCGAACCCGGCCAGCAGGCACGTGAGTGCGGCCGGGCCGCAGTCCATCGCCGAGGTCTGCACAACTTCGGGCACGAACAGGCGCGGGCGGGTGCGGGCGCTCAGGGGGGCCCCTCGCCGCCGGCCGGCGCGGCGATCCCCTGGCCCGCGGCGCGCAACACCAAGGTCGCGGGCGCGACCTGGGCGACCTCGACCTCGACGGACCCCGTCAGGTCGGGCTGCAGCGGGATCGGCGAGCCGGGATCGGGGTGCAGGGCCAGCGTCACCGGCACGCGCCCGCTGGCGTCCACGCCGCCGACCGCGGTCACAGTCGCGGCGAGGCTGCCGTACTGGGTCCAGGGGAAGCCGGCCAGCCGGATGCGGCCTGGCTGGCCGAGCCGTATATGGCCGAGCGCGGCCGTGGGCGCGAACTCGGCGACGGCCGCCGGGTGGGGCCCGCCCGCGGTCACGCGCGCGGTATCGGACACTTCGTACAGGGCGATGCGGGCGAGGAAACACCACGCGGCCCCGGCCGCGAGCAGCCCCGCCACCAAGAGCAGCCCGCCAAGCGCGGGCCGGCCGCTGTCGCCGGCCAGGGAGCGCAGGGAGCGCGAGAAGGGAGTCGCCATATTGCTGGTAGTGGGCTCCTCTGGATTACGCCGCGGGGGGGCGTCATTGGGTCGCTGGGGCTATTATAGCGTAGCCGGGGCGATCTGCCCAGATGCGGGGTCAGGGCGGGTGCGCTGCATTGTTTTGCAGTTGTAGGGGCCCGGCGTGCCGGGCCTATACGCATCCACCTCAGCACGCGGCAGGGTCCTGGGGCGGAACGCCTAGCGGCTGAAGCCGCGGCTACGCGGACGAAGCCCGCCTGCGCGGGCTGACGGGTGGCCCTCCGGGGCGGTTGCCTGGCGGCTGAAGCCGCGGCAACAACGGGCGAAGCCCGCCTGCGCGGGCTGACGGGCATCCCGGCGGGGCGGGTCGCCGCGCGTTGTCACGTAGCTACCCGTGCCTGTTAGGTTGACGCGTATAGGGCAGGGCGTGCCGTGCCCTGGGCGGGAGCCCGCCCG
>DATGEF010000247.1:0-3103 GCA_035310405.1 Chloroflexia bacterium
TCCGGCCCAGGACCCGTTGGCGCCCCTGACCCAACTCGGCCATTATGGCGAGCTGCCGCTCGCCGGGTTGCCGGCGAGCGCCGCCCGGGCGCTCGTGCAGGCCCGTCTGGGCGGGGCCCCGGCCTTAGACGAGCTCGTGACCCAGATCGTGGTTCAGGCGGAGGGCAATCCCTTTTATGGGGAAGAGTTGGTGGCGTATCTGGAAGAACGCGCGCTCGACCTGACCGACCCGGCGGCGTTAGCCCAATTTGCCTGGCCGCCGAGCCTGCAATGGCTGTTGCTGGCCCGCCTCGACCAGCTCAGCGAGACCCAACGGACCGTGATGAAAGTGGCCAGCATTATCGGGCGCGTGTTCCAGGCCGACCAATTGTGGGGCGTGTATCCGGACCTCGGGCCGCGCACGCAGGTGCTGCCCGCCCTGGACGCGCTCGACCGGCTGGGGCTGACGCTGCTGGAAAGCCCGCCAGCGGCGCGCACATACCTGTTCAAGCATGCCAGCACGCTCGACGTGACGTATACCAGCATGCCCCGCCGGGTGCGCGCCGATCTACATGCGCAATATGCGGCGTGGCTGGAGGCGGGCCAGGGAGGGACACATCCGGGAGAACAGCTGGATCTGCTGGCCTATCACTACGGGCAGAGCACGCGCCAGGACAAGCAGCGGGAGTATTACCGCAAAGCGGGCGACGCCGCGGCCGCGCGCTATGCCAACGCGGTCGCCATCCGCTATTATGAGCAGCTCCTGCCGCTGCTCGACCGGGACGCGACCGTGCCTGTGCTGTTGGCGCTAGCGGCGGTGTTCGATCGCACGGCCGCCTGGGAGGCGGCGATCGCCCGCTACGAGGCCGCGCGGGTGGCCGCTACAGCGGTGCAGGATGCGGCGGGCGTCACGGCGGCGCAGTATGGGCTGGGCTGCGCGTATGAGCACCGGCGCGACCTGGAGTTGGCCCGCGGCTGGCTTGAGCAGGCCCGGGCCGGCTTTATCGCCCTGGGCGATGGCGCCGGCGAGAGCCGGGCGCTCGTCCAGCTGGGAACCGTCGCGAAGCGTCTGGATGAGATCGCCCTGGCGCAAGGGTTCTATGAGCAGAGTGCCGCTCGCGCCCGCGCGGTGGGCGATCGGCTGGGCCTGGCCACTGCCCTGACGGCCCTGGGCGATCTCATCTCCGGGCGGGGCGATTACACCACCGCCCGGGAGCTCCTGGACACCGCGCTCACCTTACAGCATGAGCTGGACGACCAGGCAGGGATTGCCGATATCTACAACCGGCAGGGGATTATTAGCTTATGGATCGGGGAATATCATCAGGCGGAAGCCCTCTTTCGTGAAGAGTTGGCCCTGCGCCAGATGCTGGGGGACACGATAGGCACCGCCATGGCCCTGAACTGCCTGGGCATTAGCGCCCTGGATCGCGGCGACCTGCCGGCCGCGCAACAGCTGTACACGCGGGTGCTGACCATCGCCCAGCAATGCGGCAGCCAGACGGTCATCGCCGGCACGCTCCATAACCTGGCGGAGGTCGCTCTCCGCCAGGCGCGTTTTGCGGAGGCCACGGTCCTCCAGGAGGAGAGCACCGCCATTTATACCGCACTCGGCAGCAAAGTCAGTATCGCGTTCTCGCGGCTGGGGCAGGGCCTGGTGGCCCTGCTCAGTGGCCAATATCACACCGCGCGCGAACGCTATCGTGATGGTTTGCAACGTTATGTCGAGTTAGGCCGGTTCCACTTTGAAGCCGAACTGCAGGCGCTGTTGGGGTTGGCCGCCACCATGGCGGCCGCCAGCCCCACCCCGCACGACGCTACGCACAGTGCGCGGCTGCTGGGCACGATCGCGGCGGCCATGGCCGAGCACCACTACAGCCTCGACGTGATGTCCCGCCAGATCTACGCCCAGACGGAGGCGATCGCGCAGGCGCAGCTCGGCGCCCCGGCATTTGCCACGGCGTTCGCCGCCGGGCAGGCGCGCGCTTGGGACGTCGCCGTGACCGACATCCTGGCCGCTACCGCCTAATAGCCGACCACCGCCCCGTCCGCGCGCTTCTCGCTCCCGGCCACGTAGACGCCGGACGGCAGGCGCCAGATAATCTGGCCGCGGCCAAACAGCCCATCGGTCGGCTCGATCGATACCTCGTGGCCCCGCAAGGCCAGCCCTTCCAGCACGGGGCGCGGGACCTGATCCTCCAGCAGCACGGTGCGCCCGCGCGTCCACTGCCAGCGGGGCGCGTCGAGGCTCGCCTGCGGGTTGAAGCCATAGTCGACGAGGTTGACGACCATTTGCAGATGGCCCTGCGGCTGCATATACCCGCCCATGACGCCGAACGGGCCGATCGCCTGGCCGTCCCGGCTGAGAAAGCCCGGGATGATGGTGTGGTACGGCCGCTTGCCGGGCGCCAGGTGATTGGGATGCGTGGCATCCAGGCGGAAATCATGCCCGCGGTTCTGCAGGGCGATGCCCGCACCGGGGATGACGATCCCCGAGCCGAAGCCCATGTAATTCGACTGGATAAAGCTGACCATCATGCCGTCGCCGTCGGCCGCGCAGAGATAGACGGTGCCCCCCGCCCGCGGCTGCCCGGCCTGCGGCCACAAGGCTTCGTTGCCGATCAGGGCCGCCCGGGCGCGCGCATAAGCCGGGTCCAGTAGCCCGGCCACCGGGACCGGCACGCGACTCGGGTCGGCGACATAGGCCAGCGCATCGGCATAGGCCAGCTTCAGGGCCTCGATCTGCAGGTGGTAGCTCTCCACCGACTCGCGTTGCAGAGTCCGCAGATCGAGTTCCTCCAGAATATTGAGCGCGATCAGCGTGGTGATCCCCTGGCCGTTCGGCGGGATCTCCCAGACGTCGTACCCGTGATAGCAGACCTGGATCGGGGCGACCCAGGTGCTGGTATGCTCCGCCAGGTCGCGGTCGGCGAGCCAGCCGCCGGTCGCCGCCGCGAAGTCGGCAATCGCCCGCGCGGTGGCCCCCTGGTAGAAGTCCTCGGCGTGGCTCTCGGCGATGAGGCGCAGCGTCCGGGCATGGCCGGGACTGGCCCAGACGTCCCCGGTGCGGGGTGGGCGCCCGGCCGGGGCGAAAGTCGGGGCCCAGCCGGCAAATTCGGGGCTC
>DATGEF010000248.1:0-7203 GCA_035310405.1 Chloroflexia bacterium
CTACGCGGACGGCACCTACCGACCGTACCACTACGTCACCCGCGCCCAGTTGTCGAAGATGATCGTCGTCGCCCGCGGGCCGGCCCTGATCACCCCGGCCACGCCCACGTTCAACGACGTGCCGTCCGGCTACTGGGCCTACCGCTATATCGAGACGGCGGAGGCGCATAACATCGTCGGCGGTTACCAATGCGGCGGGCCGGGCGAGCCGTGCCCCGGCCGCTACTTCCGCCCCGACCAGCGGGCCACGCGGGCGCAGCTGTGCAAAATGCTCTATCAGGCCTTCGGCCTGCCCAGCCAGGCCGCCGCGCAGCCATAACCCCCGGTGGTGCGTCGGGGGCGCGCCTGCATCAGGAGGCCGGATCGCCCGGATCCGGCCTCTTTATTGACTGGATCTCCCGCAGCGCCCTAGCCGGGGCCCGGTGGAGAGACGCGCGGGTCCGGGCCATTAGCCCCCCCGTGCTGTAGCCAGCAGGCGGGGTTTGTGGTAAGATAGGCAGGTGATATTGCCTTGCCAGGAGGAGGATTTCGAACATGCCGGGCCCAGCCACTGACCGCGTCACCGTGCTGTTGAGCGACCTCGACAGTCGCGCGGGGCAGACGGCGCCGGCACCCCGCACCCTGGACGAAGTCCGGGCACGCACCGAGGTGCTCTTCCGGCAGATAGCTACCGCAGAAGGCGGCAGCATCGACCCCCCGCCGGCTGGAGCGCTGGCCGCCACTTTTGTGCGTCCGGCCGCGGCGCTGACGGCGACGCTACGTTTCCGGCAGGCTCTGGATACGGAAGCCGGGGTGGCGGCGGACGAGGGTGCGCCGCTCAGCACACGCATGCGTATGGCTCTGCACGCCGGGGCAGCCGGCGCGGGGGCTGGCCGCGGGGCACTGCAGGCGCGCGCCGCGGCTCTGCTGGCGGCCGGGCACGGCGGCCAGGTGCTGCTCTCCGCGGCCGCCGCAGCGCTGGCGACCTCCCTGCCATCGGGGGTTAGCCTGCGGGACCTGGGCGAATACCGGCTCAAAGACCTCTTGCAGCGCGAGCACGTCTACCAACTGGCCGGGCCGGACCTGCCCGGCGGCTTCCCGCCGCTGCGCAGCCTGGACGCCCATCCGAATAACCTCTCGACTCAACTCTATCCCCTGATCGGCCGGGAGCGTGAGATGGCGGCCGCCACCGCCCTGTTGCGCCAGCCGGAGGTCCGCCTGCTGACCCTCACCGGCGCCGCCGGAGCCGGCAAGACCCGCCTGGGCATCCAGGTGGCCGCCGATCTGGTCGACGAGTTCCCCCATGGTGGCTTTATCGTGTCCCTGGCCTTGATCGACGACCCCAGCCTGGTGCTTTCGGCGATCGGCGGCACGCTGGGCGTGAAGGAAGCGGCCGACTACGCCGGCCCGGCCGCGCTCGCCGAATACCTGCAGAACCGGCAGCTTTTGCTGCTGCTCGACAACTTCGAGCAAGTCGCGACCGCCGCCTGGCTGGTGGACGCCCTGTTATCGGCGGCGCCGGGGCTGAAGGTACTGGCGACGAGCCGGCAGCCGTTGCAGATCACCGGCGAGGCCGAGCTCGACGTCGCTCCCCTGGCCTTGCCCGACCCCGACCACCTGCCGCCGCCGGCGGCCCTGGAACAATGTCCCGCTGTAGCCTTGTTTATCGCGCGCGCCCAGGACGCCGCCCCAGGCTTCGTGCTGACCGCCGAGAATGCGCCAGCGGTGGCCCGTATTTGCGCCCGGCTGGATGGCCTGCCGCTGGCGATTGAGTTGGCCGCGGCGCGTTGCCGGCAGCTGGCTCCCGCGGCAATCCTCGCCCGCCTGGGGGCGGCCCCCGGCCAGGGGGCCCTACCGCTGCTGACCAGCGGGGGTATGTACCTGCCCGCCCGCCAGCAGACCCTGCGCGGGGCCATCGGCTGGAGCTATGATCTGCTGGAACCGGGTGAGCAGCGGCTGTTCGCCCGGCTGGCCGTGTTCGTGGGGGGCGCGACCGGCCCGGCGATTAGCGCGGTTTGCCAGGCCGGCGGGGACCTATCGACCAGCCTGGCCGGCGGGCTGGCCTCGCTGTGCGAGAAGAGCTTGCTCCGCCACGAGCCGGGGGCCGCCGGGGCCGGCCGCTATGCTATGCTGGGCACGATCCGCGAATACGCCGCCGAGCAGCTGGCCGAGCGGGGTGAAGACGAGCGGCTCCGCCGGCAGCACGCGGCCTATTACCTGGCCCTGGCCGAGGAAGCGGCCCCGCACCTCCGCGGGCCAGCGCAGATCAGCTGGCTCCAGCGGCTGGAGCGCGAGCACGGCAATCTGCGAGCGGCCCTGGCCTGGTACCTGGGGGCCGCCGAGGGCGGGCACGCGGCCCTGCGCCTGGCCGGGGCCCTCTGGTGGTTCTGGCATCTGCACGGCTACTGGAGCGAAGCCCGGCAGTGGCTGGAAACCGCCCTGACCCGCGACCCGGCGCCGACCCGGGCGCGGGCCCTCGCGCTGCTGGCCGCCGGCGACCTGGCCTTTGTGCTGGGCGATACCGGGGCCGCCCGCCAACGGCTGGACGAAAGCGTGGTTCTCTGGCGGGCCGTGGACGATCCGCGCTGGCTGGGCCGCACCCTGGCCCCGTTGAGCCGGGTGGTGCAGCAGCAGGACGGCATCCCGGCGGCGTGGCCCCTGATCGCCGAGAGCGTGGCCCACGGCCGGGCGAGCGGCGACCTCTGGGGGCTGGGCCTGGCGCTATATACCGAAGCACAGCTGCGTGGCGATCACGATGAATTCACGGTAGCCGCTCAGCTTTTCGAGGAGAGCCTGGCCTGCTTGCAGCAGACCGGCGACAAATGGGGTATTGGGCTGGTGCTCAGCATCCTGGGGTATACTTGCCTGCATAGCCTGCGTAACGTGCGGCCGGGTCCCGGCCGGCCGCAGACCGATTTCGCGCGGGCGCTGGATCTGAACGAGCAGAGTCTGGCCTGCTATCGGGAGTTGGGCGATAAAGAAGGGCAGTCCACCGCGCTCCGCCACCTGGGGCATCTGGCCGAGATGCAAGGTGACCTCGATCGGGCGGCCACGCTGTATGAGGAGAGCCTGGCCCTGCTGCGCGAAGTAGGGCATAACTATGCGATCCGTATGTCGCTGCACAATCTCGGCAGCCTGGCCCTCCAGCGGCAAGACTACGGGCGCGCGGAAAGCTGCTTCACCGAGCGCCTGACCCTGGCCCGGCCCGAGGCCGATCGCCAGGGCTTCGGGCTCTCCTTGGCCGGCCTGGCGGGCGTGGCCGGGGGGCGGGGCCAGGCCGAGCGGGCGGCGCGCCTGTTGGGTGCCGCGGCGGCCTACCTCGATCTGAGTGACGGCTTGTGGTGGCCGCCCCACCGCGCCGTCTACGAGCAGACGCTGGCACAGGCCCGTGCCCAGCTGGACCCAGCCACCTGGACGGCGGCCTGGCAGGCAGGGCACGCCCTGACGCCAGAGCAGGCGATAGCGGATGCGACCCAGGATGGCCCGATAGCTTATCGTCGCGGCTAAGGCACGCGTCCTCAGTCGGCGCCTTTCGGGCCCGGCTTCAGCCGGCCCCGGCGCTGGCGGACTCACCCCCAGAAATTCTAGGGAAGATCAGCAAGATTTTGGCTGGAGTCACGCTTATTACAGCAACCCTCCTATCGGGCGCATTGTAGCAGGTCGCCCTTCGTCAGGCACGCCGCCCGGCGGAACCGGGGCACATGGAATTGTCCCGGTTTTTGTCCCGTAAGTGTCACGGGGGCGCATAGTGAAAATGTGCTATGATGGAAGGGGGGTGTATCCGGGCGGAACAATCGGGGGCAACTGCTGGATACCCACCGCATAAGCGGTTTGGTAGGCTACTGCTAAACCCTAGATAGCCCGTAACTACTGACGAGGATGACATTCATGATCGAGACCTTTAACTGCCCTTCCTGTGGCGCGCCGCTGAAGCCGGACGGCGTGGCCCCGACGATGATCTGCTCCTTTTGTGGTGACGCCGTGGTCGTACCCCCCAACTTGCGTCTTGCGCCGCACCGGCCCCCGGCGGCAACGCCGCCGATCGGCTGGCCGGTCCCGGCCACCTATGGGCCGTCCCCGATCACCTATCCCCCGCCCCAGGCGCGACGCGGGAGGGCCGGGTGTGTCTGGTTGTTTGTTTTTGGGATTGGGATGGTACTGCTCACTGTGGGGCTTCCCATCTACCTGACGCTCCAGGCCGTCGGCCCCGCGATAAATCGAACGACGATCAGTAACGGGGCCGGCCCGCAACAGGAACCCTCGGCCACGCCCACCCCCGCCCTGGCCCAGGCCGTGCTCACCCTCGCCGGCACGAGCGGCGGCCCCGGGGCCTTCAAGGACAGCGAAGCCGCGGCGGTGGACTCCGCCGGCAACATTTACCTGACCGATAGCCAGCCGGGGCGCATCTTGAAGTTCGATGCCCACGGCACCTTCGTGGCGGCCTGGCCGGTGGGCGAAAAGTATATCACCTCGCTGGTGGCCGGCCCCGGCGGCGTGCTCTACAGCGTCACCAATAATGCCGTGCGGGTCTACAGTGCGCAAACCGGGCAGCTCCAAGATACGCTGGCCTGGAAAGACGACGATTTCGGCGTCTTCGGCCTGCAAGGGGTGGCGCTGCTCCCCGACGGCACCCTGCTGGCCACGCTCGCCAATACCGACAACCTGGTGCAGATTGACCTCCACGGTCAAGAGATCCGCCGCTACCTACACCCGCTGAAAGGCCATGCGCCGAACGACGAGACGCACTTAGTCCCGTCCGCCGACGGACAGGGCAACATCTACCTGCTCGGCGCCCATACCCTGTATAAACTGGCGGCGAACGGCACGTTTCTGAATACCCTGGCCGGTGCCGACCAGGCGGCGGGCGGCCTCGACCGCCCACATAGCCTAATGATTGACCCGGCTGGCCGGATTTATATCAGCGACTCGGCCGGGATCGCGGAAGGGATCAAGGTATTTGATGCCACCGGGGGGTATCTTGGCCTGATCGCCACCCCCAGCTTCGTCGACGACCTGGTCGCCGGTAATGATGGGCAAATTTTTGCGGCGCTGGGGGAAAAGGTGATCAAATATCACCTGAATTCCAGTGTCCTGGCCGCCGCCACACGGCGGTTGGGCCCCCGGCCGACGCTCACCCCCGCGCCGACGAGTACGCCGTTGCCGGGCGTGGGCAGTACGATCACCGGGGGCGGCTGGGTGATCTCCCTGGGCAGCGCGGTCACTCACCCGACGCTTGACCTGGCCCGCCGGAATGCCACCCTCCAGCCTGATGGCCGCTACGTCCTAGTCGCCGTGGACGCACGCAATCAGCAAACGCGGGCGCATAGCCTGAGCGGCGATTTCCACTGGACCCTCCGCGACAAGAATGAGCGCGTGTACTCCGTCGAACCGACCGATCAGATCGTGGTGCTGGGCGAGTATCTCCAGCAGGAGCAGCGCGACCCCCTGTATCAGCCGGTCGCGCCCCAGGCCCTCACCCACCCGCTGCTGATATTCGATGTGCCCGCCGACGCGCCGGGCCTGCAACTGGTGATCCGCAACGCGGTGGACGGCCAGGAGTTTGATTTTGCCCTGGGCCTGCCCTAGCGGATGGCACCCGCCGTCAAGGTAGAAGACCGGGGCAAAAAGCGGGGAGCCGCTTAGTCGGCGCCCTTAAGCGAAGCAAGGGGCCAGAGGCGGTACTCGATTTCGGCCAGCCCCGCGGCCACGACCACGTCCACCACCTCGGTCGCCGATTTGTAGCAGGCATCCGACTCGTCGAGGGGCACATGACCATCGGCGTTCACTACCACGCCCGACTCACGATACTGGCGGTCAACCACCGGCTGGGAGAGCCGCCCGCGGGCCTCGTTGCGCCCCAGCCGGCGGCCCGCTCCATGGTTGACCGAGTAGCCGGAGCGCACGGCCCCGGGGCACGGGCGCAGGATGAAGCTGTAATCGCGGTTGCTCCCCGGGATCAGGATCGGGTGGCCCCGGTCGGCCCAGGGCGTACCCACCAGTGCCGGGTGGGCAGCGGGGAAGGCGCGGGTCGCCCCTTTCCGATGCACCCAGACCTCGCCATAGTCCGGGTGCCATTCGCGCTGCACCAGGTTATGGCTGATCTCGTAGACCACCTCCAGCTCGGCGGCGAAGACTTCCCGAAACGCCGCGGCTATTTGCTGAAAGAGGATCAGCCGGTTGACGATCGCGAAATTGCCGCCGGCGGCAACGGCGTTCAGATAGCCCCGATAGTGGGGAGAATCCGGGGTGACATAACTCTGGTCGATATGAGCTGGCCCGCCGGTTTTGGCGCGGCGGGCCAGGTCGAAATAATTCGTGGCCAAGCCATGGCCGAACCCCCGGCTGCCACTATGCACCTGGATAAAGAGGGTGCCCGTCTCGGTACAACGTTGTAGCTCGATAAAGTGGTTCCCGCCGCCGAGCGAGCCCAGCTGTGCCCGGCCCCGCTCCGGCCGGCCCTTACCCCCCCAGGGGATCGGCCAATCGTCGTCCACCGGGATGCAGTTGCGTTCGGCCTGGCTGCGATCGACGGTGCCCCCGTAGCGGGTGAGGTAGTAATCGGCCCCGCCGCGCACCAGGGCCTCAAATTCTTGATCGCCGATGCGCCCGATCGTTTTGCTCGTCCCTCCTGTGCCCATAGCGACGCGTTCCATCACTGCCTGGTTAAAGGCGAGCCGGCGCGCGCGCGATGCGGCGCCCGCTGGCACCGTCGAGCGGGCGCTGATCATCCCGCAGCCGATGTCGTAGCCGACCGGCCCCATCGCCAGGGTGCCGTCGGTGAGGATGACCGAGCCCACGGGCACGCTGTAGCCCACATGGACATCTGGGGTGAGGATCACCAGCTTAACACCCGGGAAGTGGGTCGCGGTGACGATCTGGGGGTAGAGGTTATCATCGGCCGCCGCAAGCAAAGCGGGGCTCAGAAACAGGCGGATGGGGACTGCGCCGGTCTCGGGAGTCTGGAAATCAAAATACCCGGCCGGGTTCCAGGTGGCGGCCTGCTTCCAGGCTGCCGGGGCGGGTGCTGTTTTGCTCAAGGTCCGGGTTGCCTCCCTGTTGGCCATCTTAGCAGCTAACGCTGCACGCTAGAGAGTGTTATGAACTTTGGCTGACGAATTTGAATATGGTAGACTCTGGGTATGGAACGAACCCCTTACCCCAGCGATGTGAGTGATGACGAATGGGCTTTCGTGGCCCCCTATCTGATACTGATGACACCCGATG
>DATGEF010000249.1:0-3969 GCA_035310405.1 Chloroflexia bacterium
TCCGGGCCGCCCAGGCCGATGCCGCCAGCCCGTACCATGATTGGTTCACCTGGACCCACTGGCCCGACGAATATGTGATGTTCTTCACCTCGAAGGGCCTGCCCCGCTTCAACAACGAGCACCCCGCCGCCCGGGCGCACATGCTCGACGCCATCCGCTATTGGATGGAGCAGTACGGGGTCGACGGCTACCGGCTCGACTACGTGCTGGGCCCCACGCACGACTTCTGGACCGACTACTATCGCACCGTGAAGGGGATCAACCCGGACAGCTTCTCGGTCGCCGAAGCGACACACGGCGCGGGGACTTTGCGGACCTATGAGGGGCGCATGGATGGCGCGCTCGACTTCACCTTCCTGAGCATGATCCGCGGGCTCATTGCCTTTGGCACCGTCGACCTCAGCACCTTCGACCGGTTCCTGACCCAGACCGCGCACTTCTTCTCGCCCGGCTTCGTACTGCCCACCTTCCTCGACAACCACGACATGAACCGCTTCCTCTGGGTGGCCAAAGGCGACAAGCGCAAGCTCGAAGTGGCGGCGGCGATCCAGTTCACCCTGGCCCCCCCGCCCATCGTCTACTACGGCACCGAAGTCGGCATCCGGCAAAAGGGGGACGTGCGCAACGGCGGCTATGGGCGCGATGTCGAAGCGCGCGGGCCGATGCTCTGGGGCGCCGATCAGGACACCGCGCTGCTGGCCTACTACCAGCGGCTCGGCGCCATCCGCCAGGCCCACCCGGTGATCTGGCAAGGCACGCGCCGCACGCTCCATCTCGACAACGCCACGGGCACCTATGCGTATCTACATACGGCGCCGGCGCTGCCCGGCCTGCTCACCCTGGCCAACCTCAGCCCGGAGCCACGCATCGTGGCTGTCACCCTCCCGGGCCACGGCCTTACGGCCCCTCGCGACCTCTTGAATGGCCACCCGGTCGTCCCGACCGCCGCCGGCCTGAGCGTCCCCCTGCCCCCGCGCGCCGCCGCCCTGATCGCGCTGGACCCCGGATCGCACTAGAGGAGCCGATGCCGCCGCTCGATCTCGCCGCGCTCAATACGCAATTTGCCATTCCCGAGCAGCTCTCGTTTGTGGCCGGGCCCGGGGACCTGCCCTTCGTGGACGTCCGCAATGCGCAGGGCCTGGCCCGTATTAGCATCCAGGGCGGGCAGGTGGTCGCCTTCCAGCCCCACGGGACCGCGCCGGTGCTCTGGGTCAGCGCCGCCAGCCTCTATGCGCCGGACAAGCCCATCCGCGGCGGCATTCCGGTCTGCTGGCCCTGGTTCGGGCCCCACCCCACCGATCCCACGAAACGGCAGCACGGCTTTGTGCGCACGGCCCTCTGGAGCGTCGGCAACACACGGGTCACGCCGGAGGGGGCCACGCAGATCCAGCTCACGCTGGCGGACAGCCCGGCCACCCGGGCGCTCTGGCCCCATCCCTTCGCCCTGGCGATCACCATCACGGTCGGCACAGCCCTCGTGGTCGAGCTCGTCGCCCACAACCCCGGCCCGGACCCCGTCTCGTGCAGCGGCGCGCTGCACAGCTACTTTAGCGTGAGTAATGTCACCAGCATCGCCATTCAGGGGCTGGAGGGTTGCACCTACATCGACAAAACCGCCGGCGGCGCGCAACAGCTCCAGCAGGGGCCGGTCACCCTCGACGGAGAAACGGATCGCATTTACCTGGAGACCGCGGCGCCCTGCGTGATCGTGGACCCCGAGCGGCAGCGCCGCATCCATATCGCGAAACAGGGCAGCCGGTCCACGGTCGTGTGGAACCCCGGGGAGGCCGGGGCGCGCCGCATGTCGGATTTCGGCGCCGAGGAATATCGCCGCATGGTCTGCGTCGAAACCGCCAATGCCGGCCCAGACGCCGTCACCATCCCGCCCGGCGGCGCCCACCGGCTCGGCACGACGATCACCGTGGAGCAGGACGAAGTCCTGAGTTCAAAGTCCTGAGTATAAAGTGTGGACCGCGCGTCTAATATGGTGCGTAGCACATCGCTGATCCCTGACCGCTCGTCTATGAGGCCCGCCCAGGATGGCGCAAGAACCCTCGCCCGCGCGGGCTGACGGGCGTCACTCCGGGGTGGTTGGTGCTGGTCATTGCACGTTGTCGCCTCGCTGCCCTGGCGCTTCGGTTGATCGGCAGGGAGCGCGGCTTGCCCCACCTATGCCGATCAACCGAATAAGCAGCAGGGTGCTGGGGCAAGACGCCTAGCGGCTGAAGCCGCGGCTACGCGGACGAAGCCCGCCTGCGCGGGCTGACGGCCATCACTCCGGGGCAGGGGGTGCTGCTCATCGCCCGTTGTCGCCTCGCTGCCCTGGCGCTTCGGTTGATCGGCATGGGGCGGGGCTTGCCCCACCCCTACACCCACCGCAACGATCCTGTCGTGCCGCTGGCCGGCGGAACACGTTAGCCCATTAGGCCGTGATCCGTAGGAAAGCCCGCCTATCTGCTCCCGGAACATATCGCTCTACCCCATAACCCTCTCTAATAGGAGCGCGCAGGCCCCCGCGCCAGCGCGCTGGCGCGGGGGCCTGCGCGCTCCTACCTCCAATCCAGAGGGAGATCGTCGCCGGCCGTCAGCGGCTGGGCCGGGCCGCCGTCGACGGGGCGGCTGACGATCCGTTGCGGCCCGGGCGGGGAGTCCGGCTGGGCATAGACCAGCGCGGTGCCGTCGGGACTCCAGAGTGGGGCGCTGGCGCCCGTCGTCGCATCGAGGGGGACCAGGTGGCTGCCGTCGGCGTCGACCAGGGCCAGGTGGCCCCCGGTCGCCAGCACGATACGCAGCCCATCCACGGACCAGCGCGGCCCGGCCGCCCCGCCGGGCAGGGCCGGGAAGGCATCGACCACACTGCCATCCGGCGTCATGCTGAACAACTGGGCCGGGGCGGTATCGGGGTCGGCATTGGGGGCCCAACCGCTGAAGATGAGCTGCCCATTCGCGGCCACGTCGAGGGCTTGCACAAAATAGGGGCTCAGGCGGTGGGGATCATTGGCCAGCGGATCAGACGTCCAGAGCGTGGTGCGCCGCCCGGCCCCGCGGCCAAAGAGCACACTCACGCCATCCGGCGCCCAGGCGGGGGCGGTCCCCCGGCCCAGGTTCAGCACGCGAGCGCCATCCAGGTCGATCAGAAAGAGCACCCCGCCCGCGCTGCAGAGCACCCGCCGGCCCTCCGGCGACCAGGCGGCCCCGTCGATCGTGCCGTGGCCCTCGGGTAATTGCAGTTCCAGGGCCGTATCGGCGCCCGTGGCCAGGTCGCGCACCCGCAGGCTGCTGGGCCCGGCCCCCCCCGGATCGCGATGGGCATACAGCAGCCGGCCGGAGAGACCCGGCTGGGGCGTCGTCGGCACGGGCAGATCGACGGTCACCGGGGCATCAAACGCCGAGAGGAAGACGCGCTCGGTGGTCTCGTAACGCGGCTCCTGCGCGAAGAGCTTAAAGGCCCGCACTCGGTGGTCGGTCAGGCCCAGCCAGACGTCACCCTGGGCCACCTGCCAGGGGTGCTTATCCAGCGGCAGCGCCGCCGGGGGCAGCGTAAAGGCCAGGTGGATCGCCGGGTCGGGATCGGTCGGTAAATCCCGGCCCACCTCGGTGACGGCGGCCGCCTGCCCGATCAGCGGCCAGAGCAGCTGGTGCGCCCGCTCCCGCTCCCCGCCCGGCACCTCGGTCCAGGCCCCCGTCCCGACCGCCACCAGGTAGCGCGCCCCGGTCAGCACCGCCGTCGTCGTAATCCCACTCACCGCCGTCGACCAGTGCAGGCCGCCCGGGGCCAGGTAATCGCCCGCGCTGGTCACCGCCAGGGGCCGCCCATCGTCAAAGATCTGTACCGTACTGGTATAGTGGTAGCTATGGACCTGGGCCATCGCCGCGACCGCCGCGCGCAACAGCAGGTTGCTGGTTTCCGGCGTCGCGACGGCCGGGCCGGAGGTCGCGGTCCCGGTCGGCAGAGGGCGCGGGGTCAAG
>DATGEF010000250.1:0-3732 GCA_035310405.1 Chloroflexia bacterium
CCCCCAGGATCGCCAGGAGCTCATTAAGCGCCCGGCGGGTGCCGTAGTTCTCCGGGTGCAAGCGCAACCTCCCTGGGAGTAGTCCACTGATGTTCACACAACCCCCGTAGTAGGCAACGCACCAGCCGGCAGATTTGCAACGCGCCCGGCTTGCCGCGGAGCCGGGAAATGTGGTACAACGTAGCAAGCAACCAACCCAGCCAACAGAAGGGGAGCGCACCGTGGCGAAGAACCTGTACCAGGAGAAGCTCGACCAGGCCAGCCGCCTGCTGCAACAACAGGAGATCGATCTCTGGCTCTTATTTGTGCGCGAAACCGGGACGCTGAACGACCCCAGCATGGCCTTGCTGTCCGATCTCGACTTCACCTGGGAGACGGCGCTGTTGATCAGAGCCGACGGCAATCACGCCGTCCTGGCCGGCCTGCACGATTGTGACAGCGTGCGCGCCTGCGGGCTGTTCGCGGAGATCATCCCCTATACCGAGGGCATGAGCGGCCCTTTGCGCGAGGTGCTGGCCCGGCACGACCCGAAGCGGATCGCGCTCAATTTCTCGCCCAGCAGCGCCGCGGCCGACGGCATCACCCACGGCATGTGGTTACGTCTCAACGACATGCTGGCCGGCACGCCCTATAGCACCCGCCTGGAGAGCGCCGAGGCCTTTGTCGGGCTCTTTCGGGCCACCAAAACCGAGGGCGAGCTCTTCCGCATGCGCGCGGCCCTGCGCGAGGCCGAGGAGATTTTCACGCGCACGGGGCTCTTCCTCAAGCCGGGCAAAAGCGAGCACGAAATCGCCGACTTCATGCATAAAGAGCTGGACCGCCGGCTCCTCTGGACCTCCTGGGAGCGCGAATACTGCCCCATTGTCCATGCTGGGACCGACTCGCTGCAGGGCCATTCCCGGCCGAGCGATACCCGTCTGGCGCCCGGCAAACTGGTGAATATCGACTTTGGCGTGCGCAAGGATGAGTACTGCACCGATCAGCAGCGGATGTGGTATTGCCGGGCGCCGGGCGAGACGACGGCCCCGCCCGAGGTCCAGCGGGCGTTCGACGCCGTGGCGGGCGCCATCCAGGCGGCGGCGACCATCCTCCAGCCCGGGCTGCGCGGCTGGGAGGTCGACGCCATCGCCCGCCGCTTCATCACCGACGCCGGCTACCCCGAGTACGCCCACGCGCTCGGCCACACCGTCGGCCGCACCACCCATGATGGCGGGACCCTGCTCGGCCCCCGCTGGGAACGCTACGGCACCACCCCGGAAGGCGTGACCGGGGCCAATCAGGTCTATACCCTCGAATTAGGGGTCGATACCCCCGCCGGCTATTGCGGCCTCGAAGAAGAAGTGCTGATCACCGAGCACGGCTGCGAATTTCTGTCGCCCCCCCAGATGGAGCTCATGTACTTTTAGGCGTATTTTAGGCGTTTTTTAGGAGAGTGCTGCTACCTTGACCAATAGCCAGCCAGGATCGCCAGCCGGGGGCGCCCCTACGCAGCGCCGGGGCGCCCCCGGGCGCTGGGACCAGGCCACCGTGCCCTGGGCCCAGGAGCCCGGCCTCTTACCGGCCGTCGACGCGAGCGGTAAGCCGTTGGCGACCGCCCCCAGTATCTCGGTCTTTTTCCCCGCCTATAACGACGGCGGCACGATCGCCAGCATGGTCCTGGAGGCGCTGAGTACCTGCGCCCGGCTGACGAACGATTATGAAGTCATCGTCGTGGACGATGCCAGCCCCGATTACACGCCCGAGCTGCTCGACTCCCTGGCCGCCCAATACCCACATCTGCGAGTCATCCACCATCAGCAGAACGCCGGCTATGGCGGGGCGCTCCGCTCGGGCTTCCAGGCCGCCAGCAAAGAGCTCGTGTTTTACACCGACGGCGATGCCCAGTACGATCCGCGCGAGCTGGTCGCCCTGCTGGCCAAAATGAGCCCCCGCGTCGATTGGGTGCAAGGCTATAAGATCGAGCGGCATGATCCGCTCTTCCGCATCATCATCGGCAAAGTTTACCACTGGACGGTCAAGCTCCTCTTCGGGCTCAAGATCCGCGACACCGATTGTGATTTCCGCCTGATTCGCAAGTCCGCTTTGCAGCGCATCCAGCTGGAGTCGACCAGCGGCACCATCTGTGTCGAGTTGGTGAAAAAGTTACAAGACAGCGGCGCCCGGGTGGCCCAAGTGCCGGTCCATCATTATCACCGCGTGCATGGGCCCTCGCAATTCTTCAACTTTCCGCGCCTCTGGCGCACCGGCACGCAGCTCCTGCAGCTCTGGTGGAAGCTGGTCGTCCAGGCCGAACGCCGCCGGCCCGTGGGCCGCCCGCGCCGGCGCGCGGGGAAGTAGCGGTGCCGATCCCCCTCGCCGCCATGGGCGACGTCTTTCGCGGCCGCCGGGTGATGATCACGGGCGGCCTCGGCTTCATCGGCAGCAATCTCGCGCGCCGCCTGGTCGAGTATGGCGCCGAGATCCTGCTGATCGATTCGATGATCCCGGAGTATGGCGGCAACCTCTTCAATATCCACGGCGTGGAAGATAAAGTCCGCGTCAACATCAACGACCTGCGGCTGGAACACGCCATGCGCTATCTCGTGCGGGGCCAGGAATATATCTTTAACCTGGCCGGGCAGGTCAGCCATCTCGACAGCATGGCCGATCCGTTCACCGACCTGGAGATCAACTGCCGCAGCCAGCTCTCGCTGCTGGAAGTCTGCCGCAAGCACAACCCAGCCGTGAAGATTGTCTTTGCGGGCACCCGCCAGCAATACGGCAAGCCCGATTACCTCCCGGTCGACGAGCGCCACCTGATGCACCCAACGGATGTCAACGGCATCAACAAGATGGCCGGCGAGTGGTATCATATCCTCTATAACAATGTCTACGGCATCCGGGCGACCTCGCTGCGCCTGACGAACTGCTATGGGCCGCGGCAGTATGTGCGCGATGCCCGCATGGGCTTCATCGGCTGGTTCCTCCACCTGGTGGTGGAGTGCCGCGAGATCACGATCTACGAGCCGGGCACCCAGCTGCGCGATTTCAATTACGTGGACGACGTCGTGGATGCGTTGCTGCTGGCCGCGGCCAACGATGAGACGAACGGCCAGGTCTATAATCTCGGCGGCCCTCCGATCTCGCACGTCGACCTGACCAAGCTGCTGATTGCGATCGCCGGCTGTGGCTCGTACCGGCTGGTGCCCTTCCCGCCGGAGCGCAAAGCGATCGATATCGGCGATGTCTATAGCGATTACCGGAAAATCCAGGCGGCCCTGGACTGGGCGCCGCGCGTATCTCTGCAGACCGGGTTAGAAGAGACCATCGCGTACTACCGCCAATATCATCAGCATTACTGGTAGCCCCGCCTACCGGGAAAGGATCCCTGCCATGACGACGCCGCTGGCCGCGCGGCCCATCCCCTTGAACGACACCCGCCCCCAGTACGAGGCGATCGGCGCCGAGATCCGCGCCGCGATGGATGCGGTGCTGGAACGCAGCTGGTTCATCCTGGGCCAGGAGGTCGCCGCCTTCGAGCAGGAGTTCGCCGCCTTCTGCGGGGTGCAGCATTGCGTGGGCGTCAGCAACGGCACGGACGCCATCCATATCGCCACGCGCGCCCTGGGCATCGGCCCGGGCGATGAGGTCATCCTGCCCACCCACACGGCGACGTTCAGCGCGCTGGGCATCTCGATGTCGGGGGCCCAGCCGCGCCTGGTCGACGTCGATCCGGCCACCGGCAATATCGAC
>DATGEF010000251.1:0-3273 GCA_035310405.1 Chloroflexia bacterium
TGAGCCTGATCAACCTCCTGCATCCGGTCGATCCCAGCGGCACCCTCTGGCGGACGGTGCTCTGGGTGAACAGCTACCTCGCCCGGCACCAGGCCGTGGCCCTGCTGGCGCTCGTCGGCTTTATCCTGGGCGGGGCCAGCCACTCCATTGCGGACATCATCAGCACGGCCCATAAGCACTGGCGCCGCCGCCACCCCGTCATGCGCCGCTTCCTCTAGACCTCAAAACTCGTCCCGCTCCGGGCCGGCCAGGTCGACGCTCACCAGGCGGGGTTCGAGGCTGCCGCCCAGGCTTTCGGCGCCCAGCGCCTGCAACGCGTCGTCGAGCACGATATCTTCCTGCCGGCCGTCGTGCGGCAGGAGATCGCGGGGGGGTGCGCCGCGGCCCCCGGGCAGCCGCCGCCGCACCAGGCCGAGCACCAGATCAAGCTCGCCGACCCGGAGATACCATAGGGTGGCGGCATAGGCCAGCCCGCCGAGCGCGCCCGGCACCGCCAGGGCCAGGACCTGCCCGATCAGGGTGCCCGGCGCCGGCAAGAGCCGCTCCATCCCGGCCCAGGTGGCAAAGCTGACCACGCCCATCAGCCCGGCGCCCAGCCCGGCTTTCAGGGCCGTGCTCCCCACCTCCTGGCCCCGCAGGCCGCCCAGGCTGCGCCACAGCAGCAGCCCCGTGACGGCGGCGTTGAACGTCAGCTGGGCGCTGCTCGCCAGCACCAGCCCGGCCATGCCGAGCGCGCCCTTCAGCGCCAGGGCGGCAACCAGGTAGACGCCCACCCCGGCAATGCCGACCACCACCGGCACGACCGTGTTTTTCCGCGAATAGAAGCCGAAGATAAGGACCTGGTTGAGGGCCGCGCCGGGCAGCCCGGGCACATAGCAGAGCAGGGCCAGCACGGTGCTCCATTTATCGGCTTCGTGGAAGGCGCCACGCTGGAAAAAGAGGGTGACCAGGGGGACGGCCAGGAAGAAGAGGCCCGCCGCGGCCGGCAAGACCAGGACGGTGACCAGCCGGATGCCGGCGCCGAGGGTGCGCCGGTAGGCTGGGTCGTCGCCCCGGGCGAAATGGCGCGAGAGGGAGGGCAGGGCCGCCAGCGAGATCGCCGCGCCAACAATGCCGAGCGCGAACTGGATCAGGGTGGTGCCGTAGCGCATCGCCGAGACGCTGCCTTCCCCGACCTCGAAGGCAAAGCGCCGGTCGAAGATGAGCGCCAGCTGGCTGATCACCAGGCTCAGGGCGATCGGGGCGTAGAGCTTGAGGATGCGCTGCACCGCCGGGTGGCGGAAGTCGACGGAGGGGCGGATCGGCACGTCACGCACGCCGGGCGCCTGGATCAGGACCATCAGCACCGCGCCGGCCACCATGCCCAGGGCCAGGCTCGTGATGCCCGACACCCCGGCCAGCAGCAGCCCCGCCGCGATGATCGCCGCGTTCAGCGACGACATGGCGAACGAGGGGAACGAAAAGCGCTGCAGGGCGTAGAGCGTGGCCATCAGCACGGCCGAGACGCCCATGAACAGGACACCCGGGAGCACCACTTGTGTCATGTTGAGGGCCAGCTGCTCGGTCTGCGGACAGGCGGTGGGACAATCCACGATAAAGTGGACCAGGGGCGCGGCGAAGACCTCCAGCGCGCCGACCCCAATCAACAGGAGGAGCACGGCGCCCGTGAGCACGATGCCGACGATGCGGCCCAGCTCCGCCCGCCGCTCAGGCGCCGCATACTCGCTCAGCACCGGCACCAGCGCGGCGCTGACCATGCCGCTGATCAGCAGGTCGTAGATAATGGTCGAGATATGTGACGCGGCGGTAAACGCGTCGACCTTGTAGTCGGCGCCGAACTGGTGGGAGATCACCACTTCGCGGCCCAGGCCGAGCACCCGGCTGAGCACCGAGCCGACCATGATGATGCCCGCGGCGCGCGCAATGCGCTGGACGGCCACTAGTCGGCCATTTCGCCGCGATTGGCGTCCCGGATGCGCCGGATCAGGCCCGTGGTGCTGCGGCCCGGCACAAAGGGCACGATCACGACCTCGCCCCCGGCGGCCCGGGCGGCGGCGGCTTCGGGCAGGGGCTTGCCGGCCGCGGCGGGGTCGCCGGCACTGTAATCGCCCCCTTTGACGTAGATATCCGGCTGGATGGCCGCCACCAGCCGGGTGGCGGTGGGCTCGCCGAACAGCACGACGTAGTCGACGCAGGTCAGCGCGGCCAGCAGCTCGGCGCGTTCATCCTGCGTCACCAGGGGCCGGTCCGGGCCCTTATAGCCCCGCACCGAGGCGTCGTCGTTCAGCCCCACGATCAACAGATCGCCCAGCGCCCGCGCGGCCTGGAGATAGCGCACATGGCCCACATGCAACAGGTCGAACGCCCCGTTGGTGAAGATGACCCGTTGCCCGCCCGCCCGCCACGCGTCCCGCTGCCGGACGAGATCGGCGAGCGCGACAATTTTCGCAACCAACCCCGGCTCCTTGCCTCCTGTAACCCACATACGCCGGCTACTATACCATAGCAGCGCGCTCTATCGCAACGGGAGCATCTCCTGCAGCTTGGGCAGGAAGTGCTGCCAGCCTTCCAGGTGGTGCGCGATCCGCTCATCCTGATCGTCCGCCGAGTCGGTGTAGGGGCCATGGGTCAGGGTGAGCCGCGTGCCGCCGGTGGCACGCGGGGTCAACCCGAGCGTCACGATGCGCTCGGGCTGGTCCGGATCGTGGTCCCATTGCCAGGTGAAGGCCAGGGCCTGCCCCGGCGCGAAGGTCGTGTAGTGGCCGCGCAAGTGCCAGTGCATCTGCGGCCAGGAGAAGCGATAGTGCCCCCCCAGGCGCGGCTCAACGTGGGCCTCCTGCGGCCACCACCGGCAGACCAGGTCCGGCTCCGTCCAGTAGGCGAACAGCTGCACCGGGCTCAGCGCCGGAAACTCGGCCGCCAGGATCAGCTGATCGGGACCCGAGGGCAGCTGGACGACTGGCGGCGCGGCAGCGTGGCTTGACTCCATTTCCATCCCTCCCCCATGTATAGTCATAAATATTAGCAAAGATATTAAAGAATATGTCATTCTGAGCGCAGCGAAGAATCCGTTGCCCAGCGTATCCGTTCGGCGCTGGCGGGCCGCTGGCCCAGCGACTCCCGCCCCGCAGGCGTGTCTGCCCAGGTTGCACCGTTGGGACCACGGGTGCGCGCCCCATGTGTAGATATAAATATTAGCAAAGATATTAAAGAATTTGTCATTCTGAGCGCAGCGAAGAATCCGTTGCCCAGCATATCCATTCGGAGCTGGCG
>DATGEF010000252.1:0-3199 GCA_035310405.1 Chloroflexia bacterium
CGCGAAGAATCTCGCCCCGAATATGAGCGTGCGCGTGGCCCTGGCCACCGTGCAGAAAGCGGATTATGGCCTCCTGCTGGGGACCGTGCGCTCGGTGGACCAGCTGCCGCTGGAGGCGCAGGCCATGCGCACCATCGTCGGCAACAGCACGTTCGCCGACGAATTAACCGCCGACGGGGCGCTGATCAAAGTCGTGGTCAGCTTACAGAAGAACCCGGCCAACCCCAGCGGCTACCAGTGGACCTCGCGCACCGGGCCGCCGCTGCGCCCGCAAACCGGCACCCTGTGTACGGCCACGGTCACGCTGCAAGAGCCCCACCCGATCAGCCTGTTATTCCCGGGCCATTAAGAAAGAGCCTGCCATGAGCGAATCGAATGGGCTCCCGCCCCTGGTCCCGGCCAAGCGGGTCGCCAAGCGCGTCAAAACGCCGACCCTGTTGCAGATGGAGGCCGTCGAATGTGGCGCGGCCGCCCTCGGCATCGTGCTGGGGTATTATGGGCGCCGCGTGCCCCTGGAAGAGCTGCGCGTCGCCTGTGGCGTCTCGCGCGACGGCAGCAAAGCCAGCAACATGCTCAAAGCCGCCCGGATCTACGGGCTCACCGGCAAAGGCTTCAAGCGCGAGCCCGAGCATGTGCGCACCCTGCCCCTGCCGGTGATCGTCTTCTGGAACTTCAATCACTTCCTGGTCGTCGAGGGCTTTGGCAAAGACAAGGTCTACCTCAACGACCCGGCCAGCGGGCCCCGCGTGGTGACCGACGAGGAGTTCGACCAATCCTTTACCGGGGTCGTCCTCGTGCTGGAGCCCGGCCCGGAGTTCAAGAAAGGGGGCCACGCGCCGAGCGTCGTGCAGTCGTTGCGGCTGCGGCTGGGCGGGGCGCGCGCCGCCCTGATCTACGCGGTGATCGCCAGCCTGGCCCTGGTGATCCTGGGGCTGATCGTGCCGGCCTTTACCCGCATCTTCGTCGACTATTACCTGGACGGCGGGCTCCACGGCTGGCTCCTGCCGGTGCTCGCCGCGATGGCGGTCATCGCCGTACTGACGGCGATCTTTACCGGGATCCAGCAAAGCGCCTTGCAGCGCCTGGAGACCAAGCTGGCCCTGACCACGTCGAGCAAGTTCTTCTGGCATGTGCTGCGCCTGCCGATCGACTTCTTCAACCAGCGCTATGCGGGCGAGATCAGTGCCCGCGTGCAGATCAACGACCGGGTGGCGGAGCTGCTCTCCGGCGACCTGGCCACCAACCTGTTGAATGGGCTGCTCATCATCTTCTATGTCGTGCTGATGTGGCAGTACGACGTCCTGCTGACGCTGTTCGCGGTCGGCATCGCCGTCTTGAATATCGTGGCCTTGCAGTTTGTCTCGCGCCAGCGGACCGACCAGAACCAGAAGATGCTCCAGGAGCAAGGCAAGATGATGGGCACGGCCTATAATGGCCTGCAGATCATCGAGACCCTCAAGGCCAGCGGCGCCGAGTCCGATTTCTTCGCCCGCTGGGCCGGCTACCAGGCCAAGGTCATGAACGCCGAGCAGGAGCTCGGCCTCTCGACGCAGGTGCTGGGCGCCGTGCCGCCTTTCCTCTTTGCCACCACCACGGCGGCGATCCTGGTGCTCGGCGGCATGGAAGTGATGAACGGGCAGATCACGATCGGCACGCTGATCGCCTTTCAGGTGCTGATGTTCGGCTTCATGGCCCCGATCAACCAGATGGTCAATCTCGGCGGCAAGCTCCAGCAGGCCGCGGGCGACATGAACCGGCTCGACGACGTGCTCCATTACCCGGCCGACCCCCAGGTCGACCAGGGCGTCGAGGTCGACGAGGCCGCGCTGACCGGGCAGCTGGCCGGCCAAGTCGAGCTGCGCAACGTGACCTTCGGCTACAGCCGGCTGGAGCCGCCGCTGATCGAGGGCTTCAACCTGACCCTGCGCCCCGGCGCCCGCGTCGCCCTGGTCGGCGGCTCGGGCAGCGGCAAGTCGACGGTCTCCAAGCTGGTCGCCGGGCTCTACGAGCCCTGGACGGGCGAGATCCTCTTCGACGGCCGGCCGCGCGCGGCCATCCCGCGCACGGTGATCACCAACTCGCTGGCCATGGTCGACCAGGATATCTCGATGTTCGAGGGCACGATCAAAGAAAACCTGACCCTCTGGGACCCGACGGTGCCCGAGACGAACCTGATCCAGGCGGCCAAAGATGCCGAAATTCACGAGGATATCACCAACCGGCCCGGCGGCTACAGCTTCCAGGTCGAGGAGGACGGGCGCAACTTCAGCGGCGGGCAGCGCCAGCGCCTGGAGATCGCCCGCGCTCTGGTCGGCAACCCGACGCTGCTGGTGCTCGACGAAGCGACCAGCGCCCTGGACCCGATCACGGAAAAGATCATCGACGAGAACCTGCGGCGGCGGGGCTGCACCTGCCTGATCGTCGCCCACCGCCTGAGCACCATCCGCGACGCCGACGAGATCATCGTCATGGAGCGGGGCCAGGTGGTACAACGGGGCACCCACGAGGAGATGCGCAACGAGCTGAAAAGTCCCTACGCGCAGCTGATCAGCGCGGACGGGGGGGCGAAGGGGAGAACACGCAGCCATGGCCGATAGCAAAACCGGCACCGCGGACAACGAAGAGGCGCAGGGGCTGGAGCTCTTCCTGCTCAAGCTGCGCTATAAAGAGGGCCGGCTGCTGCAAGTGGAGGGCAATAGCCCCCTGCTGCTGACCGAGCCCGACACCGCCTGGGTGGTCTATGCCGGCCGCGTCGACATTTTCGCCGTCGCGGTGCACGACGGCGCGGCGGCCGGGCCGCGCCGGCACCTGTTCCGCGCCGAGGTGGGCTATGTCTTGTTCAGCCTGGCCGATGCCGAGCGGCCGGCGAGCGGCCTCAGCCTGCTGGCCACCGGCAATCCCGGCACGCGGGTCCTGCGCATCAAGCTGCCGCGCCTGCGCGACCTGGCCACGAACCTGGAGTATGCCGAGATCATCATCGGCCTGCTCGACAACTGGATCACCGGGCTCTCGGCCGGCATCGCGCGCGACATCCCGCCCAAGGAAGCCATCCTGCTGGACGCCGACCAGCCGGTCACGCTCAAGGCGGGGGCCGTCGCCCTGCCGCGCAAAGGCGTGCTCTGGGCCACGCAGCCGACCGGCGAGTCGCGCTTCATGGGCCGCGCCGAGCTGGCCCCGATCGCCGGCCCGGGCTACCTGC
>DATGEF010000253.1:0-3341 GCA_035310405.1 Chloroflexia bacterium
CTGCCATGGGGTAATCAGCGGCTACAGCAACGGCGACGGCACCTTCAGCTTCCGCCCGTATAACAATACGACGCGCTCCCAGATGGTCAAGATCGTCGTCCTCGGCTTCAACAAAACCATCGTCACGCCGTCGGCGGGCAACTTCACCTTCACCGACGTGCCGCCGAGCAACCCCTTCTTCAGCGTCATCGAGACCGCCGCTGCCAACGCCATCGTCAGCGGGTACAACTGCGGCGGCCCGGGCGAGCCCTGCGAT
Source organism: Chloroflexia bacterium (assembly GCA_035310405.1). GTDB lineage: Bacteria > Chloroflexota > Chloroflexia > QHBQ01 > JAICKM01 > JAICKM01. The sequence goes on from DATGEF010000253.1 coordinate 257, forward strand.
AGCCAGAATCGCCCCTACTTCCGGCCCTATGCCAACGTCACCCGCGGCCAGCTGAGCAAGATCGATGTCGTCGCCGCCGGCTGGGCGCTGGTCAATCCGTCTAACCCCAGCTTCGAGGATGTCGTGCCCAACACGGCGTTCTATGAGTTCGTGGAGACGGCGTACTGCCACGGGATCATCTCGGGCTACAACTGCGGCGGCCCGGGCGAGCCCTGCGACAGCCAGAATCGCCCCTACTTCCGCCAGTATAACAACGCCACCCGGGGCCAGATCGCCAAGATCGTCTACCTGTCGGTCACCGGCAGCGCGACCTGCGGCGTGACCCCCACGGCGACGCCCGGGCCGTCCGGCTTCAACACCCCGTAATGTCGACCCGGCGGGGGTGCCGACTGGCGCCCCCGCCCTAGAACAGGACCCGGGCGGTCAGACGCCCGGGTCCTGTTGTTTGTCCGGCGATCCCGGCAGGCCGCCGCTAGCGCCCGGCGGCGCGCGCCTGCCAGGCGGACCGGGCCGCAGCCAGCCGGCGCCAGGCGGTGCGGCGGCTCACGCCGAGCACGGCCGCGGCGGCCGCGATCGTCTGGCCCTCCAGCACATGCAAGACGACCAGGCGGCGGGTGTCCACGGGGAGCGTGGCCAGCCACTCATCGGCCGCTGCGGCGCCGGCATAACCGTCGGCGATGTCGGGCTCGGGGGGCAGCAGGTAGCCCGGATCGGCGTCCGGTACGTCCTCCAGCCCGGCCACCAGGGAGACTTCGCCGGGCCGCAGCTGGCGGCCGACATAATGGCGGAGCCGGTAGGGCAGGACGGCCCGGATATAGGCGGAGAAGGAGCCCCGCGCCGGCTGCCAGCCGCCCAGCAGGTCGCAAAAGATCAGGAAGATCTGCTGCCCGGCATCGTCGACATCCACCCAGCCGTTCGGCGTGCGCTCGGCCCACCAGAGCACCAGCGCCACGCGCCGCCGGATACGCGGCTCCATCAGCCAGTAGAGCGCGTCACGGGCCGCCAGGTCGCCCGCCTGGGCGCGCAAGGCCAGGGCATTCCGCGTGGCCAGCTCCGCCTGTTGCTGCTCGAGTGCCACCGCCTGGGCCAACAGCGCATAAGCCGCCGCGTCGGCGCCTGCGGGCTGCGGCGCGGCCGCGGGTGCTAGGGCATCGATCATAGGGTCGTAGCTCCTCTCCTCTATCGCGTGCGATCTTACGTGATCTCACACATTTGCCATTAATCATCATTCTCGCGAGGCATATTAGCATAAATGTTAGCTTATAACATCCGCCTTGCGATGTATCTTACGTTGGGTTATGCCTGGGGTGCTCGGCAGGATTTTGCACAAGCGACCTGGAACGCTCTTAGCCCGCGCCGGGGCGCAGTCATCCGCTGTAGGGGCGAGGCATGCCTCGCCCGGGGTCGGGCGCGGTCATCTGTATCGCCAGGCCACCGGGTGCAGGAGCCGCTGCTGCCCCGCAGATACACGCCCCAACGCGGGCGAGGCATGCCTCGCCCCTACCCGGTCTTGGAATCCCTGCCCGCGCAGGGGGGGTTAGGACCGCTCCCGCGCCAGCCTCTGCCCGGTCACCGTGTGTGCAAAAAGCTGCCGAGCACCCTATGCCCGGCTAACCCTTGCATAGATCCGTGGGAGTTGCTATCATTGGGCACGACCACGTGCCGGAGGACGAATCAACGCATGCGCCAGCCCGCAGCAGTTTTCTTTCTTAGTTATGTCAACTGATGTCCAGAGAGGCCGCGAAGAGACCGCGGGGCGGCCGTTTGTGCGCTGCCCGATCTGTGGGCGGGCGGCGGAGCCGGCGCTGTTCGCCGCCCATGTCGAGCTCGAAGAAATCGTCATGCGCACGCTGGCCGAGGTGTTTCCGGAGTGGCACCCGGGCGCTGGCGCGTGCCCCATGTGCGTGCAGCGGGCGCTGAACACCCTCGCCGCCACGGGTCGCGACCTGCACAGCATCCTCTCGCACCATGGCGCGCGCAGCGACAACCCCCAGGTGGCCGCCCAGGGCACGCCGGCCCTGCCGGTGCCGTTGCGCCTGCACGCCAACCCCCTCTTCCGGGGCCGGGGCGTGGTGCTCGGCATGCTCGATAGTGGCTTCTATCCCCATCCCGACCTGACCCAGCCGGTCAACCGCATCCGGGCCACCGTCGACGCCATGCGCGACCCCCCGGTCGAGGGCGCGGACTTCTCCCAGCCCGAGGTGCGCAGCTGGCATGGGCTGATGACCAGCGTGGTCGCGGCGGGCAACGGCTATCTGTCGGGGGGCCGCTACCGGGGCATTGCCGCGGAAGCGGAGCTGGTGCTGGTGCGGGTCGGCCGCGAGAATATGCGTATCCCCGACAGCGATATTGCCCACGGGCTACGCTGGCTGCTGGCGCACCACCGGCGGCTCGGCATCCGCGTGCTCAATATCTCGCTGGGCGGCGATGCGGAGACCAGCACGGAGACCGACCCGGTCGATCGCCTGGCCGAAGCGCTGATCGCCGAGGGCGTGACGGTCGTGACGGCGGCCGGCAACAGCGGGCGACGCCACATCGTGCCGCCGGCCAGTGCCCCGGGGGTGCTGACCGTGGGCGGGGCCACCGATCAGAACCTGCTGAACGTCCACCTGGCGACCTTTACGCCCTGGCGGTCGTCGTACGGGCCCACCAGCTCCGGCCACCAGAAGCCGGAGCTGGTGGCGCCGAGCATGTTGCTGGCCGCGCCCTTGCTGCCCGGCACGCGGCAGGCCCGCGAGGCCGCGCGCCTGGCCCGCCTGCTCGCGCGGGACGACGCCACCCTGCTGGCCACGCGCGAGGAAGTCCGCAAAGCCCTCTACCTGCGCACCGGCGCCCTCGACCGGCTGACGGCGGGCGAGCTCCGCTATGTGCTCGGCGAGCGCATGGCCCGCCATAACTGGCTCTCCGCCGCCTATCAGTTCGTCGACGGCACCTCGGTCGCCGCCCCCGTGGTCGCCGCGATCGCGGTGCAGATACTGGAAGCCAACCCGAGCCTCACGCCGGCACAGGTGAAAGCGCTGCTGACATCCACCGCCGTGCCAATGCAGGGGGTGCCGCCCGAAAAGCAGGGCGCCGGCGTGGTGAA
>DATGEF010000254.1:0-3297 GCA_035310405.1 Chloroflexia bacterium
GGCCTGTACTTAGCTTTTCAACGAAGGGCTACAACGCGCAGGATAACTATGTTTATCCTGCGCTTTTGAGCTTAGGGTTCGTAAAAGTATAATTTCCCCCACTGCCGGGGATCTCCTTCTCTGGATGAGGGAAGTAATAAATTTATGAGCCCTTAGTTTGAACTCCAGAACTCAGGTTTCACGCTGGTGGCGGCTCTCCTCCAGCACCTCTCCAGAGGAGGATATTTCCTAGTTATCCTGCGCCGCACCGCCTGAATCGCTAGTTATCCTGCGCGTTGTAGCGTTCCGTCAGAAAGCTAAGTAGAGGCCAACTGGCCGCGCACGGGGGCCACTTCTGGTCGCTGTTCCTGGCGCAAGGCGCGCATGGGCCGGCGCGAGACACTCCGCCGGATCTTGCGCATCTCGCGTAAATGCTGCGCAGCGGGCAGCGGTCAGCGGTTGAGCGCCTCGGTCACCATCGCCTCGAACGTGGTGCGCAGTTTTTCCAGGGTGGGCTGGCTTTGCTGATCGGGGCCATAGGCCGTCACTTCATGCTGCTTGCCCCCGGCGGATAGCGTCCAGACGACGGTAGAGCCGTCCCGGACCTGGCCCGGCGCGCCCAGCTGCGCCGGGAGGTCAAAGAAGTCGGAGCCGGCGATCACCTGGGTCAGTTGCTGCACCTCGGCGGGGGTGAGTTGGGCGCGCCGGCGCCATTTCAGCGGCTGACCGTGGGCGGCGAAGTTGCCGTCGTCGCGCACGACCACTCCGACGTTACTGTACTCTTCCACCCGCCCATCGGCAAACAGGCGCGTGCCCCAGGTGCGCTGGCCCGTGGTGAGGACATACTGCAAGAGCGGGCGCTGGTCGGTCATGCCGGTGGTCTCCTCGGATCTAGTGCTTCAAGTTCCAGGTATCGCGGTGGGTCACGTCGCGGAGCGCCTGCATGAAGGTCGAGTAATCCTGCTGCGACACCGTGCTGCCCCCGGACATCATGTCCGCGTTGTTCTCGGCGACCGCCGGGCCCAACCCCTCGTCGCGCGACAGCTTGTCGTGGGCGGTGGCCCCGCCGGTCGCCGGCCCGGTGCCCTGGAGGAGCCCGGTCGGGTTGCCGGCGGCGTCCCGGTCGATGGCGTACACATCGCCCAGGCCGATCATATGGCCGAATTCGTGGGAGGCCACGTTCTGAGCCTGCCCGCCCCCGACCACCACGTCGACGCGCCGCCAGCGGGCGTCGGCGTCCGCCCCGGCCGTGCCCGCGCCGATCGTGCTTTTGATCCGGGTGGCGGCGTTGGCCAGCAAGGTGCCCGTCCCGGCCGGCCCGCGCAAGAAAGTATCGACCGCGTTCGCGCGATCGAGGGAGACTTTCTGGTTGTGGGCGGCCGTGCCGCCGCGCGTGCTGGCGTGGCCGGTAATGTCAATCGTCGTGCCCGTGCTGCCGGCCGGCGCCCGGAAAGTATTGGCGAAGGCGGTCAGGGACGCCTTCGCCGCCGCGGACAGGGTCGTCGAGTTATTCGCGAAAGTGACCGAATGGGTGAGCTTTTGCACATCGTTGTAGAGTTGATTACTCCCCAGCGTCAGGGTCTGGTCGGTCGGACTCGTCTTGCTCCCGGCTCCCACGGCGGCCCCAATGTCCACCGTATTGCCCCCGACCACGGTATCCTGCGGATTCTGGCCGCCCAGGGCCGTTTTGGCGTTGATGACGGAGCTGAGGGTCGTGATCGGCGCCGTGCGGAAAATCTTCCCGCGGGTGTGGATGGGGCCCGGCCCCGGTGAGGGCGGGTCGCCCGGCGGCCCGCCCGTCGCCGAGTCCACCATCTTCGCGGTATGGATCTGGACGTCCACGTTGGCGAGCTGGGAGTCCCAGTCCTTCTCGGTGCTCTGAAACGTGTACTTCTTTTTCCAGGCACTGGCGACTTTGGCGGCGTAGTCGGTCATAAAGGCGGCTTCCTGCCCATGCCATTGCCAGTTGTCCTTCACCGCCTCGACCGCCTTGGCCCGTTTGGCGCCCCGGGTCTTGTTCAAGGCGTCGACCAGGACTTGCAGATCGGGGCTCCCCGCGGCGAACCCGCTGCCCGCAATATTGATGCCGTTGAGGAATTGCATGACGACGTTGACGGTGATGGTCAGGGTCATGCCCACCGGGTCGTAGTTGGCGTTGAATCCGCCCAGGCCGGTCTTGGGCTGGAGCAGGGCGCCCACCCCGCCGGGGTAGGGCCCGTGCTCGCGGAACTTCTTGAGCTCCTCGGGGATCGCGCCGGGCGGGGGCGGGCTGGCGGGGGTGGTCCCGGCGGCCGGGGCGGGCGCCGGCCCGTCGCGCTGGACCGCGGTCAGGGGCTGGCGCTGCAGCAGGTGCCGCGTGGGGCGGTTGCCCAGCGTCCGTTGCAGTTGCAGAATGGCGGCCTGCTGCACCGGGCCATTGCCCCGGCCATGAGTGTCCGGATTGGCGAGGAGTGCGGCGATGGATGGCGTGAGGACCCCGAGCGGGGCTTCGCCCGGCGGGCCGATCAGCTCGGCCGTTTGCGGCGTGGACTGGGTCGACGCGGGAGACGCCGCTGGCTTATCAAGCTCGGCAGACATAGGCGATCCTTATACAGACAGGTGTGCGCCAACGGCAGACATAGCAATCTGCCCCCATTATACACCCCCGCGTCAAGGATCAATCGTCAGCTCGCGCTGCCGGCGGCCCTAATCGGGGATCTGGCAGCGGCAGACGACCTGGCCCGTGGCCGTCAACTGGTAAAAGCGGCCGATCTGCCGGCAGTGGGGGCAAACGGGCGCGTGCGGGCCCGGCGGCGCCCAGCGCACGACGCCGATCCCACGCGCCGCGAGGGTGGCGGTCTCCGTGCCTTGGGCGGCCGTGGCGTCGGCCAGCTGCTGTTCGGCGGCGGCGATCGCCCGCTGTATCGAAGCCGCCATGAGTTGTCGACAGCGAATCGTGTCCTGCTCTTCAGCGTTCACCGGATAGCCTCCTTGGGCGGTACAAATGATCCCTCGATCCTGATTCTTGGCCAACGGCCCACCGGGGCGAGTCATCTATCTGCCTTAAGCATATCGGGGATCGCGGCTCAGTTACCAGCCCAAAAAGTGTTCATCTACTGCTCATCTCTACATAGACCCTTTTGGGTATCGCTAGGTGGAAGCCGGGTAGCGGCACGGCGTGCCGTGCCCGTTGGGGAGCATAACCGCACCCAACTAGGCACGGCACGCCGTGCCGCTACCCCATCGGCAAGTGGAGTGGCTCATTGGCATAGTACGATTCGCGGCGGCCTGGATATCCCCTGGAGAGGAACCATGTTGAGGGCACCGCGCCTAACCCAC
>DATGEF010000255.1:0-2356 GCA_035310405.1 Chloroflexia bacterium
CGTGATGACACTCCCCGCGCGATAGGGGCCGCTCTGGCCGCGCCCGCGCCGGTCAGGGAGGTAGACCGTGTGGGCATCGGCCAGCGCGGCGGCCAGTTGCATATGGTGATCGCCGCCCGACATCGCGCCGTGCAGGATCACCAGGCCGGGGCCGTGCCCCACTTGCCGGTAGCCGATGGGGGTGCCGTCTGGCGACGTCACAGAACCGGTCGTGTGGCGCGCCGCCACGCCGGCCTGCGGCTGGACGGCGGAATCTGCGGTAGTCCTTACCATTGTAGATGCTCCTTGCTATCCCGGTGAATACTCTGGCTATGAATGCGCTAGCCTTACGCGAGGTCGCCCGCGTCCGACGGCGCGCCGGCGGGCGGGTCCAGCCAGGGGCCGGTCCAAGTGAGGCGCCCGGCCCGCAGATCGGCGAGGAGCGCGCGCACCCATTCCAGCTCGGCGGCCAGCGTGGCGTGCATCAGCTCCTCCTCCAGCAGGAACAGGCGCGGCAACGTATCCGCCTGTTCCTGCAGATCGGCTTCCATCCGTGCCACGCGCTCGCCGAGCGCGTCAGCGCGGGTCTCTAGCTGGCGCAGCGCATCGTCAGGAGCCAGCAAGGGCAGAAATGCCAGCGCCGCTGGAAAATCAGGGAACTCGTCGCGGGGGGTGGACAGCATTTCGCGCATCCAGACCTGCATGACGCGCCGGCCCTCGGCGGTCAATTCATAGACCGTGCGCTCCGGGTGGCGCTCCTCGCGGGCGGTCTCGCGCACCGCGATCAGCCCCGCACGCAGCAATCGCTCTATCGTCTGGTAGATGCTGGTGCGTTCGCGCACGTTGACGACCTGGTCCTTGCCCCGGTCTTTGATCAGTTGCTGCATCCGGTAGGGATGCATCGCTTCCTCGGCCAGCAGCGCGAGCACGGTCAGCGCCAGGGACGAGCGGTGGTAGGTGTTTTTCATAGTGATAATATTACTATAAATATTATCACTAGTCAATAGCCCTTGACATGCCGCCAACCTCTACTTACCTAACTTTCGCCCAAATTTCAGCAGAGCTGGGGGGTGCATGGCTTGTACCTCGTGCTGTATACTAGTCATTCAGCAAGCGATCTATCGCAGTCAGTCCTGCGGCGCAAAAGGAGCGGGAGGGGCGGCATGAGCACAATCTACGCAACCGGCTGGACCCCCACTCTGGGGCGGGCGCGGCGGGCGGTCGCGGCGTGCTTTGCCCTGCATGGGCTGATCTTCGCGAGCTGGCTGGTACGTATTCCCGATATCAAGGCGCGCTTGCAGCTGACGGACGGCCAGCTGGGGCTGGCCCTGCTTGGGGCTCCGGTGGGGGTGGTGGCCGGGCAGGTGCTGGCCGGGTGGGCACTCCCCCGCTGGGGCAGCCGGCGGCTCACGACGGCGATGGGGGTGGCCTGGTGTGTCGTCGTCCCGATCCTCGGCGCGGTGCCCACGCTGCCGGCCCTCGTGCTGGTGCTCGGCCTGTATGGCCTGACCAGTGCGGCGATGGATGTCGCGATGAACGCCCAGGCCGCCCTGGTCGAGGGGCGCTACGGGCGGCCGATCATGGCCGGGTTCCACGGCATGTGGAGCGTGGCCACCCTCGTCGGGGCGGCGATCGGCGGCGCGCTGGCCGGATGGGGGCTGCCGGTGCCGCTCCATTTCGGGGTCGTAGCCGCGGTCGCGCTGCCCAGCATCGTCGTGGCCGGGCGGGGCTTATTGTGGGAGCCGCCGGCCCCGGCCGGCGCGACCGAATCGGTGGCCCGCTGGGCGCTGCTGCCGCGCGCGCTGCTGCCGCTGGGGGCGCTAGCCTTCAGTGTGCTGCTGTGCGAAGGGGCCATCGGCGATTGGAGCGCCGTCTACCTGCGCGAGAGCCTGGGCAGCGCGCCCGCCGCGGCGGCCAGCGGCTACGCGGGCTTCTCCCTGGTCATGGCGGCCGGCCGGCTGACCGGCGACTGGCTGACCCTGCGCCTGGGGCCCGCGTACATCGTGCGGGCGGGCGGCCTACTGGTCATCGCCGGGATCGCGGTTCTGGGGCTCGCCGGGACGCTGCCCGCCGCCGTGCTCGGCTTTGGCCTCATCGGGGCCGGGGTGGCCTGCCCGTTTCCATTAGTCATCAGCGCGGCGGCCCGGGCCCCCGGCCTGGCCCCTGGCCGCGCCATTGCCGCCATGGCCACGGTGGCCTACAGCGGGGCGTTCGTCGGCCCGCCCCTGATCGGCGCCGCCGCCGAGCTGCTCACCCTGCGCGGCGCCCTGGGGCTGCTGGGTGGGGTCGGGCTGATCATGCTGCTGCTGGGAGGCACCGTCCAGCCGCGGGGGCGAGACGCGCCGGGTTAGCCGCGCCGAGCGGCAGCTAGCTCGCC
>DATGEF010000256.1:0-3678 GCA_035310405.1 Chloroflexia bacterium
CCCAACCCCCAACTCCCATCCCCCAACCCCCAGCGCCCCACCCCCCACCCCCTCGCCGCCCCGTTGCCCGCTGCCGGGGTGCGGCGCCCGCGTGGAGGTCCGGGCGGACGGGGAGGCCGCATGCGTCTACTGCGGCTGCCGGGTGGTAATCACGGTGGATGGGCGGGCGCTGGCCTGGGATGGGTTGCTGTACGGCGCCTGCACGTGCTGTGTGCCCCGCCGGCCCCTGATCCGGCAGGGGGAGGCGCTCATCTGCCTGGCCCAGCCGGCCCGGCGGTATGATGTGCCCGTGCCGGGGCCCACGCCAGAGCTCGACTGGCAAGCCATCGACACGGCGCTACGCCAAAACTCGGCCCAGTTGGGCCGGCACGGCCTGTTCGTGCGCGACCCGCAACGCCGGGAGTGACTAGACCCAATACGAGAAATGCTGACCACTGGCCGTTGACCACTTACACACGGGAGTACGCCCAAACACGATTCGAGAAACGCTGACCGCTGACAGCTGACCGCTGACAGCTCACACCAAGGAGCCAACAATGGATACGCAAGACACTCACATCGAGATCGCCGCCGGCCTGGCCTATTGCAACTGCTGCACGCCGCGCCAACTGTTGATCCCCCGCGACGATATCGGCACCCCCGGGCGCTGGGCGGTCTGCCTGGCCAGCGGCGCCTGGTACACGAACCGCGGCGATGGCTTGTTCGTCAGCGCCCCGGCCCCGCAGGCGGGCGAGTTGCTGCCGGCCCCCGGCCCACGGGCGCGGGCCGATGCCTGGGCCGGCGGCGACTCGCTGCCGGTCGTGGTGCCCGGCGTCCGTATCGACCTGAGCAAAGAAAGCTATGCAGCGGACGAGGGGTCGGGGGTCGGGGGTCAGGGGTCGGGGGTCGGCGGTCAGTTGAGTGTTGAATGTTGAGTTTTAACGAGGGACCAGTGATCGGTGATCGGTGATCGGTGGTCAATATGTTCGCCTGACCCCTGACCCCTCGTTACTGACGACTGACGACTGACGACTAACGCAGGAGGGCCCGATGGAACAGGCGATGGCGGTGCCGCAGGCGGATGGCCGCGCGGTGGATGTGGCGTGGACGGTGGACCTGGCGGCGGCCGCGCGGGCGGCCACCTGGGCGCGGGATAACCCCGCCCTCTTGGCGCAGGAAGTGGCCGAGATGGCGGCCTATTTCCCGCGCTGGGTGCTGACCGTGGGCCCGGGGCCGGCGATCACACGCTGCAAGGCGTGCGGCGAGGTGCTGGTGTTCCGCGCGGGCAAGCAGCGCTGTATCTGCTGCGGGCGGACGGGGGCCGGCAGCGGGCTGGCCTGGATGGGGCACCTGCCGATGCCCCTGGGCGGGCTGCCGCGGGTCTTGCGCCGGGTGCAAGCGCACCCGCACCCCGCCTATCCTCTGGTGACGGTGGGCCAGACCCCGATCTGGTTGGTGCCGGTGGCCGCGTTCTACCCGGCGGCGTGGCCACACGAGGTCCCCACCTGCCGTTATGACCCCGCGTTGTTCGGCATCCTGGGCATCGGCGCGCCGGGGGCCCGCCACCACATCATCAGCAGCACCGCGATGTGCCTGTATGGTGCGGGCGACTGGCGCGCGGTGACCCTGCGGGTGGTGCTCCAGCAGCGCGTGGTCAACCACCTGGCGAGCCTGCTGAAGATCGGCGAGGGGCAGGACCCGTCCACGGCCTTCGCCGGGCGCCAGCACACCTATAACTATGACTACGAAGACCACGGGAGGTGAGCAGATGGGTGCGCAGATGAGTGAGCAGATGAGTGTTCTGAGGCAGAAGCCGGCTGTCCTGATGAGCGCGAGCGCCTATACGGCCGCCTGCGCCGAGTTTGAGCACTGGGCGGCGCACGGGCGCCGGCACGGCGGGAGCGCCTGGGAGGCGGTGGTCTACCCGCTGGTCGGCCTGGTGCCCCGGCCGGGGGCCGGGCGCAGCCCGCTGGAGCCGACGCCCCTGGCCGCGTGCGCCGCGTTGGTCGTACCCCGGGTCGTGCTGCCGCCCGCAGCGCTGGCGCACTATGGGCCCACCTGGGCCCGGCCGGGCGACGCCGCGGCGCCGGCCGGAGCGGCGGACGAGCTGCAGGCGCGGCTCGCGGCCGGGCGCGCGCCGCATCCGCGGCTCGACTGCTACGGCCGGCTGCACTCGCATCCCTGGCCGCACGCCCATCCTCACCTGTCGGGCACCGATTGCGCCGAGCACCTGAGCGGGGCGCTGGCCGGCAATGGGGCCGCCGGCTTGCCCTGGGCGCTCGGTCTGGTGGCCGCCGCCCCGCGGCCGGGCGACCCGGGCACCTGGCCGATCCAGGCCTATGGGCTGCGCGCCGGCGGCGCCCTGGTCGACCTCGGCGGCGTGACCATCGCTAGCGACGCCGATCCCCGCGTGCGCTGGGTGCTAGGCCGGGCCGGGTGGGCGACCCCCGCGGGCGCCCGCTGGCGGGCGCGGCAGATCGTCACGCTGGCCGCGCGCGGGATGCCCGCCGCCGGGCATCCCCTGCACCGGGGCTGGTATGGGCTGGCCATCCGGCGCCCGAATCGCCCGGTCTGCCTGGTAGCGCTCCCGCCCGGCTTCCCGGCCCAGCCGCCGCGCCTGTTACGCCCGGCCGCCGGGGGCGGCTGGATGGGGATCGCGGGGCCCCCGGCGCTGCCCCGTTGGAGCGCCTACCACCTGGTGGAGTATGTGGCCCGGGCGGAGGCGCGGCGATGAGCCGACCGATCGCCGGCCTACAGGCGGCCTACTACGCCCGGATCGTGCCGGTGCTCGGCGCGGGCCTCGGCGAGAAGCGGATCGCAGTCTGCGGGGTCGCGGCCGTGGCCGGCGCCGTCGAGCGGCTGGCCGGCTGCCGCGCGCTGCACTGGTGGATCGCCGACGACCGCCCGCTGGCGGCCGCCGACCCCCTCGTCCGGGGTTTCGGCGCCCCGGCGGGAGCACCGGCCGGTCCCGCGCTGGCCGCGCTGCTCCAGGCCCACAATACATGGGAAGCCGGGTGGGCGTTTCGGCACTACCCGGCGCTCACGGCCGCGAGCTATGCCATGCTGGCCGCCGCGTGGCAGCCGGACCCGCCCGACCTGCTCCTGGGCGGGGGCGATCTCCCGGCGTTGGTCCTCCTGGCGCGGCTCGGCCGGGCGCTCAACCGGCCGATCCTGCTGGTCGCGCACTGTGCGGGCGCGGACCCCGCCGCCGCCTGCCTGGCCCTCCTCCCCGGCGACGCCGGCCAGGGCCGCGACCTGCCGGACCTGTTGGCCGCTCTGGGCGCCCCGCCCGTATATGATCCCGCCGCGCTGCCGCCGGATGGTGCATCCTGGCCGGCCTGGGCGGAAACCAACGGCCTGGCCGCCCTGCTGGCCAAGGCCCTGCTGACCCACGGCACCCCCCTCGCCGACCCGGCCCTCGACTCCCTCCTCTGGTCCGCCCACCGCACCGCGGCCGTGATCGGCACCGCTCCCTGGCCCTGGACGGTCCAGCACGTCGACCTGGCCCGGGCGGGACGGCGGCCGGGCGATAGTCGTCAGTCGTCAGTCGTCAGTCGTCAGTCGTCAGTCGTCAGGGACGAGGGGGCAGGGATCGGGGGTCGGGGGTCAGGTAGGGACGAGGGATCGGCTAATACGCAATCCAAAATCCAAAATCCAAAATCCAAAATCGCCTTGATCGTGGGGTGTGGCAGCCTGGGG
>DATGEF010000257.1:0-17315 GCA_035310405.1 Chloroflexia bacterium
CCTCCGAGCGTACTTCCAGGCGGTGGAAACGGGGGACTTGGTCCCACTGACGAGCCTCCTCTCCGAAAATGTGGTGCTGTGGGCTGATGGCGGCGGCAAAACCGTCGCCGCCGTGCTGCGGCCGATTCGCGGGCGGGCGACGGTGGCCCGGGTCAGCCTCTGGTCCCGGCGCTTCTGGCCGGCCAACTACCGGGTCGCGCTAGAGGAAGTCAACGGGCAAGCCGCCATAATTGTCCGCGCGGGCGACCAGGCATTCTGTGTCGTGGCCGTGGATGTGGAGGACGGGCAGGTGCAGACGATTCGCATCATAGCGAACCCGGAAAAACTCGCTCGGGTCTGAGGGGGCTATAGTATAATAGGAGCGGATCACCAGAGAGGAGACCCCATGGCCGCACCCATCCGCCCCCCCACCTACACGCCGGAAGAATATCTGGCCCACGAGCGCCAGGCCGCGTACAAAAGCGAATATCTCGCCGGGCAGATCGTGGCGATGAGCGGGGTCAGCTGGGAACACAGCCTGATCACCGGCAACCTCCTCACGGTGCTCCATGGGCAACTGCGGGACCGGCCCTGTACCGTCCACGCCAGCGACCTGCGGGTCAAAGTCCGGGCGCACGGGATGTACACCTATCCTGACCTGATCGTGGTGTGCGGGGCGCCCCAGTTTGAAGATGCCCACGTAGACACCCTGCTGAACCCGACGGTCATCGTCGAGGTGCTCTCCCCCTCGACCGAAGCCTACGATCGCGGCGCGAAGTTCGGCTATTACCGCGCCTTGCCCTCGTTGCAGGAGTATCTGCTGGTCGCCCAGGATCAAATGCTCCTCGAACACTACCGGCGCGCGGACGCCAGTTGGGTGCTCACCGCGACCACGGACTCGGCGGCGGTGGTGCGGCTACCGGCGATCGGCTGCGACCTGCCCCTGGCCGAGGTTTACCGCAAGGTCAACTGGCCCGCCACCAACGCGCCAGATACAGCGGGAAATCGTGCGTAACCCGGGCAACTCCGGCACTGAATGAATCCCCCATCCCCACCGCAAACCGGCCCGCCCGATCGGGCCCGCGCCCAATGTAGCTCCCGTAGTTCAGGACACCGGATTTACCGTGACTACAATCGGCTCGTTGAGATTCACTCCCACTACACTCCTAACTGCCTGGCGATGAGCTTGCCTCCCCAGCTCTTAAGGCTCAAGTGGGCCGAACGGGTTTCCGATTTTTCGTACACAACAATGTTTTCATGCTGCGGCAGATTCCATGTTGCGCCGCCACGGGCGGCCACGATGACCACTTCCCCGTTGCGGGCGCGGGGGACCAGGACGTCGGCAACATATTCAATGACTTTGGACCTCGACGCTAGCTGCCTACTGAACTGCGCGCGAAGCTTAAACGACATGGAATGATACGGTATCAACTCAATGCAGGCCACTGCTTGGGCCACGTGTTCAAGCGCCTTCGGATAGGACAAATGCTTCTGTTCGGCCAGCCGAGTGATGATCGGGTCGAGCCTGGGGCGCCAGTATTGGAATCCACCGGTCCAGGCAAATTGAGGATCAAGACACCAGAACGGGAACTGATCGCTGTCATTCGTCTGATGCAGATTCCGAATCAATGTGGCGTGCAAAGCCGGACTGACCTGCTCAGCGAAGTAGTCCCCGAGGTCGAAGCCCGGATTCAACATGAGGATGAACACTGAGGCCTGTTGGAGGTTCCCGACATACGGCACCGGCAGTAACCCCAACTGAAGCTTGTGCCCCCTTGCTGGATCGAAGTCGCGGCTAGCGATAAACTTCTCGAAGGTCCGGTGCTTAGCGATATAGCTGCGTGCTTCCGGCTTACGCAGAATATGATCGTCGGGAAACAGATAGGGCGGTGCCTTTAATCGGCACTGTTGCCAGGATGTTATCAGGTTAGGACCCGCGGGGTTTGTAGACTTTATATCGTGTGTCGCCAACTCAGTTTGTACCTCCCCTGTACATGACGCGATCAGACCAGGTCCACGATAATGCCCCCCCGCCGCAGGTCCGCGACGGTCGCCGGGGCCAGCCGGGTATCGGTGATGATGCGGTCGATCTCGGGCGGCAGCGCGAAGACGCTGAAGGACATATCGTCGAATTTGCTGGAGTCGACGATGCCCACGACCGCCGCGCACTCGCCGACCAGGAGTTGTTTCAGTTGGGCCTCGTCGAGGTCGGCCTCCATCAGCCCGTCTCGCGCGGTGACGGCGCGGGCGCCGAAGAAGCCCAGATCCAGGCGCAGGCGCTGCAGGGAACTGTAGTTGAAGCTGCCCACCAGGGAGCACGAGCGGTAGCGCACAATGCCCCCGACTACAATGGTCGTGATGTCGGGGCAGAAGGTCAATTCGAGGGCGGTATAGATGCCATTGGTGATGACGACCAGATCTTCGCGGTCCTTAATCAGGTGGGCCACCTGGAGCGCGGTGGTGCTCGCGTCGAGAAAGATGCGCTGGCCGGACTGGATCAGCGCCGCCGCCCGCTGGGCGATGCGCCGTTTCTCCTCCAGGTGTTCTTGCTCGCGGGCGGCGAAGAAGCGCTCGAGCCGGCCGCGGCCGGAAATCAAAGCGCCCCCATGCACACGGGTCAGCAAGCCCTGGCCTTCGAGTTGATCCAGGTCCTTCCGCACCGTCACTTCCGAGACCCCCAGCACCTGGCTGAGCTCCACCACGGAGGTCCGGTCATGGGCACTCAAATACGCCAGAATCTGCTCGCGCCGTCGCTCTAAGGACGGGACGGGGTCCGCCACAGACATAGCGCCGCCTCCCTCAAAATAGATTCGTAATTCCGCAGGCTGTCATGCTACCATGATAGCACAAGCAAGGCCGGTAAATCAAGGATCCCAAATGGATCTGAAAATGAAGTTTACCGATCCTATTGACTTTCTACCCCATCCGTGCTATGCTAACCGAATTGAAGTCTAGTGACTTCGATCGTCTTTCGATATTGCGCCAGACCCCGCCGCAGCCACAGGGCAGCGCCCCAGCACCAGGAGAGGTCGCATGAGCGAATCCACGCCCGTGATGCGAGTCCAGCATATCGCGAAGGCGTTTGGCGGGGTGCAGGCCCTCCAGGATGTGCATTTCGAGATCTTCCCGGGGGAAGTGCATGCCCTGCTGGGCGAAAACGGGGCCGGGAAGTCGACCCTGATCAAGATCCTCACCGGGGTGTACCAGCCGGACGCGGGCGAGGTGTGGCTGGGGGAGCGCCCCATCCGCTTTGCCGGGCCGCGCGACGCGCAGGAACAGGGCATTGCCGCGATTTATCAGGAGCCGAGCCTGTTTCCGGACCTGGATATTGCCGAAAACATCCTCGTGGGGCGCCAGCCGACCCGCCGGGGCGCGGTCGATTGGCCCCGGATGTACCGGGAAGCCGGCCGCCTGTTAGCACGCCTGGGCCTGACCGTCGATCCGCGCACCAAAGCGCGGGAGTTGAGCGTGGCGCAACAGCAGGTCGTGGAGATTGCCCGCGCCCTCTCCATCCAGGCCAAAGTGCTGATTATGGACGAGCCGACCTCGTCGCTGACCCTCCACGAAACGGAAGAGCTGTTCGCCATCGTGCGCCAGCTGCGCGCGGCGCGCACGGCGATCGTCTTCATCTCCCACCGCCTGGAAGAGTTGTTTGCGCTGGCCGACCGCGTGACGATTTTGCGGGACGGCACCTACGTGGGCACGCGCGATCTGGTGGGCGTGACACGCGACGAGTTGATCCAGATGATGGTGGGGCGCCCGCTGGGCGAGCTGTTCCCCAAACCCACCGTCCCCGCCGGCGAGGTGATCCTGGCCGTCGACGGGCTGGGCGTGGCGGGCGCTTTCTCCGGCGTTTCGTTTCAGCTGCGGCGGGGCGAGATCCTGGGCCTGGCCGGCCTGATCGGGGCGGGCCGCACCAATGTCGCGCGCGCCCTCTTCGGCACGGAGCCGGCCACCGCGGGCACGATCCAGCTCGCCGGCCAGGTGGTGACCATCGACCGGCCGGCGGTGGCCTTGGCCCTGGGCATCGGCTACGTGCCGGAAGACCGCAAGGAGCACGGGTTGGTGCTGGAGATGAGCATCGGCCGCAACATCACCCTGCCGGTCCTCGGCCGCTTTGCCCGCCTGAGTTGGCTGGACGAGGACCGCGAACGCCAGGCGGCGACCGCCGAGGCCGGGCGGTTGGCCGTGAAGATGGCCGGCATCGACCAGCCGGCCGGGCAGCTGTCGGGCGGCAACCAGCAGAAGGTCGTGCTGGCCAAGTGGCTGGGCACCCGGCCCCGCGTGCTGATCCTCGACGAGCCGACGCGCGGGATCGACGTCGGGACGAAAGCCGCCGTCCATGCGCTGATGGGCGAGCTGGCCGCGCAGGGCCTGGCGATCCTGATGATCTCGTCCGAGCTCCCGGAAGTGCTCGGCATGAGCGACCGCATCCTGGTCATGCGCGAAGGGCGGCTGACCGGCCAGTTCAGCCGGGCCGAAGCCACCCAGGAAAAAATCATGGCCGCCGCGACAACGGCATAGGCCCGACGACGCGCCCGGTGGGGCAGCCTCGCACGCCAAAGGGGGAGACGGCATGGTCGCGAATACGGAAGCTCCCGCTCGCCCGCGCGGACGCCTGGTGCAGGCCGTCGTCCGCTTCCGCGAAGTCGGCATCCTGCTGTTTATTGTGGGGCTGTCCGCGCTGGTGAGCCTGCGCAGCCCGGCCTTCCTCACCCCGAGCAATTTCAACGATATCCTGCTCAACATCGCCATTCTGGTGATCGTCGCCCTGGCCCAAACCCTGGTGATTATCACGCGCGGCATCGACCTGTCCGTCGGCTCCATGATCGGGCTGACCGCTATGATGGTCGCCTTCACCGTCGTGGCCTTCCCCGGCCTGCCGGCCCCCCTGGTCGTCGCGCTCGGCCTGGCGCTGGGGGCCGCGCTCGGCGGCGTCAACGGCCTGATCGTGGCACGCGGGGGCGTGCCGCCAATCATCGCCACGCTCGGCACGCTGAGCATCTATCGCGGCCTGATCTTTCTCTACAGCGGCGGGACGTGGATCACGGCCGACAAACTGCCGCCCAGTTTTCGCGAGATCGCCAAAGGCACCCCGCTCGGCGTGCCCAACCTGATCCTCTTCGCGGTCGTCGTGGCCGCCGCCGTCTACTACTTTCTGACCTACACCCGCACCGGGCGCGACATCTACGCCGTCGGCAGCAACCCGGACGCCGCGCGCTTCGCCGGCATCCCGAAAGAGCGGGTCGTGTTCCTGGTCTTCCTGATCTCGGGCCTGCTCTGCGGGCTGGCCGGTGTGTTGTGGGCCTCGCGCTTTGAGTCCGCCCAGACCAACACCGCCCAGGGCTTTGAGCTGCAAACCGTGGCCGCGCCGGTCGTGGGCGGCGTGAATATTTTCGGCGGCAGCGGCAGCGTGCTCGGCGTCATCCTGGGCGCGTTCCTGCTCGGGATCATCAACAACGCGCTCACGCTCGGGCAGATCAACCCCTTCTGGCAATTGGCCGTGCAAGGGCTGCTCATCCTGCTGGCCGTGATTTCCGATGCGACCATCGCCCGGCGCCTGCAGGGCCTCCTGACCCGCCGCAGTCGCTAAGCAACGAGGGGATCTGACATGGCACGAGGTATAGGGGCGCTGCGCCGCCGGGCCGTCCGTTGGGAAGGCCTCCTGATCCTGCTGATCCTGGTCGTGGCCGGGCTCAACAGCCGGCTGTCGCCCTACTTCCTGGACGGCACCAACCTGCTGCGGTCCACCTCCGATTTCCTGGAGCTGGGCATCATGATGCTGCCCATGGTCTTTATCATCGTCACGGGCAACATCGACCTCTCGATTGCCTCCACGCTCGGGCTGTCCGCCTCGCTCATGGGCTGGCTGTTCATGGCCGGCTGGAACATCTGGCTGGCGGCGGCCCTCGCGCTGCTCGTGAGCGGGGGCGCCGGCCTGCTAAACGGCGTCTTGATTGCGCGGATGCGGCTGCCCGCGCTCGCCGTCACCCTGGGCACGCTCTCCTTCTACCGTGGCCTGGCCTACGTGCTGCTCGGCGATCAGGCGGCGCGCGGCTATCCCGACGCCTTCGCCTATCTGGGGCAAGGCACCCTGGGCCAGACGCAGGTCCCCTTCGCGCTGCTGGTGTTTGTCGTGCTGGCCCTCATCTTTGGCCTGGTTCTGCACAAAACGACCTTTGGCCGCTATCTCTACGCCATCGGCAACAACGAGGCCGCGGCGCGCTACGCCGGCGTGCCGGTCGCCCGCATCAAAATCACCCTCTACGTCCTGTCGGCGGTCATGGCCGCGCTCGCCGGGTTCATCCTCGCCGCCCGCTACGGCAGCACACGCCCGGATATCGGCACGGGGCTAGAACTGACCGTGATCACGATCACCGTGCTGGGCGGGGTCAGCATTTTCGGCGGCAGCGGAACGATGGTGGGCGCCGTGCTGGCGCTTATCCTGGTGGGCATCCTGCGCTTCGGCATGGGCCTCGTCAACCTGCAAGGCCCGGTGCAGGATACGGTCATCGGCCTGCTGCTCATTCTCTCCATCTTGCTGCCCTGGCTGGGCAGCCGCCTGGCCGCCCGGCTAGAGTGGCGCCGCGCCGCCCTCTGGCCGACGGCCGGGGCGGTGCTGGTCGCCCTGCTGTTTGGGCTGTTCTTCTTCTGGTCGCGCGGCCTCATCCTGGCCCGCCCATGAGCATCAGCTTTTTGCACCGGCGGCAGCCAGCGAGATGGCGGCGCGGGAACGCACCTCTCCCCGCGCCCCTCCCCGGCGCGGGGAGGGGCGCGGACAGATCGTGGCTGGCAAGCGGCGTAGAACACAAGTACGCCGGCATGGGTGGTGGCAGGAGTGGATGAGTAGTCATGCGGACTGTGGGAGAGGGCTCTGCCCTCGAGGCTCTGGCCGCGCGGGTGGGCCGCCATCCCGTGCCAGATCGTGAGGCGAGTATTTCGAGGGCAGAGCCCTCTCCCACAGACGCTTCAAGCGCAGGCCATGGCCCAGCACCGACGCCCTGGTGCCTGCCCAATCGGTTCGTTCCCCTCCCCGCGTCGGGGAGGGGCAGGGGGAGAGGGCGGCCCGCGCCCGCGGATCAGCCGCCCCGCCGGAATACAAAATCTTGCCGAGCACCCGCAAGGAGGTAGCCTATTGCCGATAAGCCGCGAGTCGCGCGGCCGCCTACCAACAAATTGCGACCTTTGCCCCGCGTAAATTATCGCCATAGGAGGAACCTTCCCGTGTATAAGAAGACCATTGCTTTACTGCTCCTGAGCCTCGTGCTCCCCTTGCTGGCCGCCTGCGGCGGCACGGATACGCCCACGGCCGGCCCGGCCCCCACCAACACCGCGGGAGCCGCCGGGGCGGCCGCGACGAGCACCACCGGGGCGGCGACCACCGGCAGCGGCGCCACCTATGTCCTGGTGCCCAAGAACCTGGGCAACCCGTATTTCGATACGGCCAATAAGGGCGCGCAGGCCGCCGCGAAAGAACTGGGCGTGCAGGTCACCTACACGGGACCCGCCACGGCCGATGCCACGCAGCAGATTCAGTTGATCAATGCGCTCATCGCCCAGCACGTCAAGGGCCTGGCCATCTCGGCCGACGACTCGGACGCCCTGGTCGGTGTCGGCAAGACGGCCATGGGCCAGAATATCCCCGTCGTCAGCTGGGACTCGGCCGTGGCCGCGGGCGGGCGCAACGTCCATATCAACCAGGCGAAGTCCGAGGACATCGGGCGCAGCGAGATCACGTTGGTGTCGAAACTCATCGGCGGCAAGGGCAAGATCGCCATCCTGAGCGCCACGTCGACCGCGCCCAATCAGAACGAATGGATCGGCTTCATGAAAGATGAGCTGAGCAAGCCGGCGAACTCCGGCCTCCAGCTGGTCGCCACCGTGTACGGCGACGATCAAGACGAGAAGAGCTACACCCAGGCGCAGGCCCTGATGCAGAGCTATCCCGACCTCAAGGCGATCATCGCGCCCACCACCGTCGGCATTGCCGCCGCGGCCCGCGCCGTCACGGACGCCAAGAAAATCGGCCAGGTCATGGTCACCGGCCTGGGCACGCCCAACACCATGCGCGCCTACGTCAAGAGCGGCGCGGCCCCGGCCTTTGAGCTCTGGAACCCGTCCGACCTGGGCTACCTCGCGATCTACACGCTCGACGCCATCGCCAGCGGCAAGATCAAAGGCAGCCCCGGCGATACCTTCACCGCGGGGAAGCTCGGCAGCTACACGATCGCCGCCGATGGGACCGTGCTGCTCGGCATCCCCACGGTCTTCGACGCGACCAATATCGACAACTTCAACTTCTAGCCGGCCGGCGTGTTGCGTGTTGCGTGCCATCGCGACGCTGCACGCAACACGCCGATCGAGAGGGATAGCCATGAAGCGCGCAGGATTTGTGCTCCAGGTCCGGCCGGACCGGCTGGAGGAGTACAAGCGGCAGCACGAACAGGTGTGGCCCGCAATGCAGCAGGCCCTCCGGGATGCGGGCTGGCATAATTATTCCTTATTTCTACGCGACGATGGCCTGTTGTTCGGCTATGTCGAAACACCGGACGGCTTGCCCGCGGCCCAGGCCCGGATGGCCGCCACCGACATCAATACCCGCTGGCAGGAGTTCATGGCGCCCTTTTTCGAGTCGCCCAGCAACGCGCGGCCCGATACGATGTTTGCGGAGTTGACCGAGATTTTTCATCTCGACTGATCCCAGGAAGGACGCACCATGTTCGGCACACCTCCGACCTCTCAGCACCTCCACGACGCCTACGCCCTGGCCCAAGAGCGGTATGCCGGCCTGGGCGTCGACACGGACGCCGCGCTGGCGGCCCTGGCCGGGATCTCCCTCAGCCTGCACTGCTGGCAGGGCGACGACGTGGCCGGCTTTGAGTCGCCGGACGCCGTCCTAGGGGGCGGCCTGGCCGCGACCGGCAACTACCCCGGCCAGGCGCGCAATGCCGAGGAGCTGCGCCGCGATCTCGATTGCGCCTACCGCCTGATCCCCGGCACGCACCGGCTCAACCTCCACGCCATCTACGCCGAGACCGCCGGCCACCCGGTGGCACGCGACGCGCTGGGGCCCGAGCACTTCGCCGCCTGGGTGGATTGGGCGAAAGCGAACCAGCATGGCCTGGACTTCAACCCGACCCTCTTCTCCCACCCGCTGGCCGCCGGCGGCTGGACCCTGGCCAGCCCCGACCCAGCCATCCGCGCGTTCTGGGTCGCGCATTGCCAGGCTTGCCGCCAGATCGGCGCGCACTTCGGCCGGGAATTGGGCACGCCCGCGGCCACCAACATCTGGATCCCCGATGGCTTCAAAGACACCCCGGTCGACCGCGCCGCCCCGCGCCGGCGGCTCCAGGATTCGCTCGACGCCATCCTGGCCGCGCCCATCGATCCGCGCTACAACCTGGACGCCGTCGAGAGCAAGCTCTTCGGGCTCGGCTCGGAAAGCTATGTCGCCGGCTCGCACGAATTCTACCTGGGCTACGCCATCCGCCGGCAGATTCTGTTGACCCTGGACAGTGGCCACTTCCATCCCACCGAATCCGTGGCCGACAAGCTCTCGGCGGTCCTCCTGTATGTGCCCGGCGTCGTGCTGCACATCAGCCGGGGGGTGCGCTGGGATAGCGACCATGTGGTCACGCTGAGCGACGAGACCACAGCGCTGCTGCGCGAGGTCGTGACGGGAGGGGCGTTGGACCGGGTGCGGATCGGGCTGGATTTCTTTGACGCCAGCATTAATCGCCTGGCCGCCTGGACAATCGGCGCGCGCAACGTCCTGCGTGCGGCCCTGCTGGCGCTGCTCGAACCCACCGCCCGGTTGCAGCAGCAGGAGGAGGCCGGCAATTACACCGCGCGGCTCGCCTGGCTGGAAGAGCTCAAGGGGCTGCCCTGGGCCGCCGTCTGGGACTACTACTGCCGGCAACACGATGTGCCGGTCGGCCTCGCGTTCTTGGACGAAGTGCAGACCTACGAGACCCAGGAACTGAGCAAGCGCGCATCAGGAGGGAGACCCTAATGGCGACGGAAGCCACAACGTATCAGTACGTGCATTTCGGCTGGGATGACGCCGTGGCCGCCGGGCTGGACCCGGTCGGGCGGCTCATTTATCGCTCCAACCTGCTCGGCGCCGACGGCCGCATCACCAACACCGGCGGCGGCAACACGTCGGCCAAGATCGAGGAGGTCGATCCGCTCACCGGCGCGCCGGTCGAGGTGCTCTGGGTCAAGGGCTCGGGCGGCGATCTGCGCACCGCCCAACGCGAGCACTTCGCCGCGCTCTATCTGGACAAACTGATCGCGCTGCAGCAGCATTATCATCATGCGCCGCACCGGGGCCCCAAAACGCCGATTGAAGATGCGATCGTGGCGCTCTACAGCCATTGCACCTTCAACCTGAACCCACGGCCCTCGTCCATCGACACCCCGCTGCATGGGTTTGTGCCCTATCGGCACGTCGATCACACGCACCCGAACGCGGTGATCGCGGTCGCCGCCGCCCGGCACTCCGAGCGGCTGACCCGCGAGATCTACGGCGACGCGGTGATCTGGACGGCCTGGCAACGCCCCGGCTTCGATCTCGGCCTGAAGCTGGAAGGGATCGTGCGCGCGCACCCGGCCGCCCAAGGGGTGATCCTGGGCAGCCACGGGCTGATCAACTGGGCCCATGAGGACAAAGCCTGCTACGAATTGAGCCTGGAGTTGATCGAACGCGCCGCGCGGTACATTGCCGACCACGATCAGGGCGCGGCGACGTTCGGGGGCGCCCGGTACCAGGCGTTGGCGGAGGCGGAGCGCCATACGGTCTGGGCCGCGATCCTGCCCTGGCTCCGGGGCCAGGTCAGCCAGCAGCGGCGCTGCGTCGGCACGGTGCAGGAAGACCCGGCCATCTTACGCTTCGTCAACAGCCACGACGCCCCGCGCCTGGCCGCCCTCGGCACCTCCTGTCCCGACCATTTCCTGCGCACCAAGATCAAGCCGCTCTACGTCGCCTGGGACCCGCAAACCGAAGACACCACGATCCTCAAGCAGAAGTTGGCGGCGGGGCTGGACGCGTACCGCCAGGATTACGCGCGCTACTACGCCCAACATAAGCATGCGGACTCGCCGGCGATGCGCGATCCCAATCCGACCGTCATCTTGATCCCGGGCCTGGGGATGGTCGCCTGGGGCAAGGACAAGAGCGAGTCGCGCGTCACCGCGGAGTTCTACAACTGTGCGGTCGAAGTGATGCGCGGGGCGGAAGCGATCGACGAATACACCGCGCTGCCCTTGCAGGAAGCCTTTGACATCGAGTACTGGCTGCTCGAAGAGGCCAAGCTGCAGCGCATGCCGCCGGAGAAGGAGCTGGCGCGCCAGATCATCGCCGTGGTCGGCGCGGGCAGCGGCATCGGGCGCGAGACCGCCTTGCGCCTGGCACGCGAGGGCGCCCACATTGTCTGTGTCGATAAGGACGCCGCGGGCGCGCAGGCCACCGCGACGGCCATCGCCGACCGGCAAGGCGCCGGCATCGGGGTGGCCGGCAGCGGCCTCTCGAACTGCGGCCCGGCCATCGGGCTCCCCGCCGATATCACCGAGCGGGCGAGCGTGCGCGGGATGCTGGAGCAGGTGGCGTTGGCCTATGGCGGCCTCGACGCGGTCGCGGTCACGGCGGGCATCTTCGTCCCGCCCGACAGCAGCGGCCACATCCCCGACGACCGCTGGGCGCTGACCTTTGCCGTCAACGTGACCGGGCTCTACCTGGTGGCCGACGAAGCGGCGCAGGTCTGGCGCGCGCAAGGGCTGCCCGCGACCCTGGTGCTCACCACCTCGGCCAACGCGGCCGTGGCCAAGAAGGGCAGCCTGGCCTACGACACCAGCAAGGCCGCGGCCAACCACCTGGTGCGCGAGCTGGCCATCGAGCTGGCCCCCTTGGTCCGCGTGAACGGCGTGGCCCCGGCCACGGTCGTGCAGGGCAGTGCGATGTTCCCCCGCGATCGGGTCATCACCTCGCTGGCCAAGTATCAGATCGCTTACCACGCGGACGAGTCGACGGAGGCGTTGCGGGATAAGCTGGCCCAGTTCTACGCCGACCGCACCCTGCTCAAACATCCAATCACACCGGCCGACCAGGCGGAAGCGGTGTTTCTGTTGCTCACCACCCGCTTGCGCCAGACCACCGGGCAGGTCATTGCGGTGGACGGCGGGCTCCAGGAGGCCTTTCTGCGCTAGCGGCGGCGCGCCACGTATCCCGCATGGAGGGCGACCCGATGACGACGACGAACTTCCTGGCGATCGATATCGGCGCCTCCAGTGGGCGGGTGATCCTCGGCCAGTGGGACGGCCAGCGCTTCGCGCTGCACGAGTTGCACCGCTTTGCGAATGGCCCGGTCGCCGTGCGCGGACATCTCTATTGGGACGTGCTGCGGCTCTGGCAGGAGATCCAAACCGGGATCGCCCGCTATGCCGCCCAGTACGACGCCCCGCCGGCCGGCATCGGGATCGATACCTGGGCGGTCGATTTCGCGCTGCTGGACGGCGCCGGGGAGTTGCTCGGCAACCCCTACCACTACCGCGATCGCCGCACCGCCGGGCTGCCCGCCGCGATCGACCAGCGGGTGCCGCCGGCGCGCCTCTTCGCCCAGACCGGCATTCAACGCCTGCCGATCAATACGCTCTATCAGCTCGCCAGCATGCGCCAGAGCCACGACCCGCAGCTGGCGGCGGCCCACACCCTGCTGCTGATCCCGGACCTCTTCGGCTACTGGCTGACCGGCCGCGCCGTGGCGGAGTACACGAACGCCACGACGACCCAGTTGTACAACCCCTCGGCGCAAGCGTGGGCACGGGAGTTGCTGGAGGCCCTGGATCTGCCTGGGCAGATCTTGCCGCCGATCGTGGCGCCCGGCACGATCCTGGGCGCCCTCCTGCCCGCCGTGGGCGACGCGGTCGGATTGCGCCACGCGGGGCCGGTCATTGCCACCGCCACGCACGATACGGCGAGCGCCGTGGCCGCCGTCCCTGGGCTGGACGAGCAGAGCGCCTATATCAGCAGCGGCACCTGGAGCCTGGTGGGGGTCGAGATCGCGCAGCCGATCCTCAGCGCGCGGGCCCAGGCGCTCAACTTCACCAATGAAGGGGGCGTTGGCGGGATGATTCGCTTGCTCAAGAACGTGGCCGGCCTCTGGCTGCTCCAGGAATGCCAGCGCCAGTGGGCGCGCGCGGGCCAGCCCTACACCTGGGCCGCGCTGCTGGCGCTCGCCGAGCAGGCGCCCCCCTGGCAAAGCGTGGTGGACCCGGATGCCGCGGCGTTCCTCAACCCGGACGACATGCCGGCGACGATTCGGGACGCCTGCCGCCGCAGCGGGCAGCCGGAGCCGGCCAGTGCCGGCGCGCTGGTGCGCTGCTGCCTGGAAAGCCTGGCGCTGAAATATCGCTGGGCGCTGCAGGCCCTGGAAGAGCTGACCGGCCGCCGGCTGGCGACCGTGCGTATCGTCGGCGGCGGCAGCCAGAATGCCCTACTCTGCCAGATCACCGCCGACGCCTGCCGGCGGGAAGTCGTGGCCGGCCCGGTGGAGGCCACGGCGCTGGGCAACATCCTGGTGCAAGCGGTGGCCACCGGCCATCTAGGGAATATCGCCGCCGGGCGCCAGGCCGTGGCGACATCGTTGCCGCAGACGCGCTACGCGCCCCATCCAGACGGCGCCGGGGACGCGGCCGCCGCGCGGTTCGACGCGCTGCTGGCCGCCGGCGCGGACCGGGAAGGGGCCTAGGGTGCCGGGTCCCCTGGTGGAGCTGTTCGCGCAGTATGCTCGGGGCGCCGGGGCGCAGGTGGCCGTCGCCGCGGATGCGCAGGCGGCCGCATCCATCATCGCGGGCGGCCCGGCCGGCCGGGTGTGCTGCACGGCGGAGGTGCGTGATCGCTATCCCGCGCTCTATCGGGCCCTGACGCAAGCCGGCGGGCCGGTCGCCGTCGCCGAAGAGATCGCCGCCCAGGAGCCGGATCGGGCGGCGCTGGCCGTCGCCCTGGCCGGCGAGACCGGCGTGCTGCGCGCCCGGGCCGGCGTGGCCGAGACCGGCTCGGTCGTGCTGGCCGACAACGGCCTGGCCCCCCGCCTGCTCAGCATGCTGGCCGATGTGTGTGTGGTCCTGCTCCCGGCCACGGCGATCCTGCCCGACCTGGACGCGGCCGCCGCCTTGCTGGAGCAGCTCGATCAGGCCGGGTGCCGCTACGTTTCGCTGGTCACCGGCCCCAGTCGCACCGCCGACATCGAGCGCGTGCTGACCATCGGGGTGCAGGGGCCCAAAACACTGCAGATTATCATCGTGACCCAGGAGGATCGCTGACATGCCGACGCCGCGCCCGCCCACGCCCCCGCCGTCGCCCGGGTCCGGCGGCAGCGACCACGATCCGCTGCCGTTTGAGCAGCGCTACCGGCGCGCCCTGGACAATGCCCAGCTGGGCCGCAACTTGCTCCGGTTCCAGCGGTCCTGGCGCGTCTCGCGCGACGACGCGCTCACCGCCTACGACGCGAACCCCGCGCGGGCCACCGTGGCGCCGGCATCCCGCCGGGAGGAGCCCCTGCCGCCCGCGCAGGGGACCGCCGAGTTCGCGGCCTTGCGCGACCAACTGGCGGCGATCAAGGACGCGGTGATCGCCGACTTGCCGGCCACCCTCGACCGCTTCCAACAGGCGGCCGAGGCGCGCGGGGTGCACGTCTATCGCGCGGTCGACGCCGCGGCGGCGAATCGCTACATCCTCGCGCTCTGCGCGCGCCACGACATCCACCAGGTGGTCAAGAGTAAGACCATGGTCTCCGAGGAGATCGAGCTGAACGGGGAGCTGGAGGCGCACGGCATCGCGGTGGTCGAAACCGACCTGGGCGAGTGGATCCAGCAGCTCGCCCACGAGCGTCCCTCGCACATGGTGATGCCCGCCATTCACAAGAACCGCGGCGAGGTGGCCGGCCTGCTGAGCGCGGCCGCCGGCCGCCCCGTGAGCCAGGAGGACATTGGCGAGCAGGTCGGCGTGGCGCGCAGCGAGTTGCGCCGGCATTTCCTGGCCGCCGGCCTGGGCATCAGCGGCGCCAACGCCCTGGTCGCCGCGAGCGGCACCGTGCTGTTCATCGAGAACGAGGGCAACGCCCGGCTGGTGACGAGTCTCCCGCGCGTCCATGTGATCCTGGCCGGCATCGAGAAGCTGGTGCCCGACTACGCCGCCGCGATGCTGCAATTGCGCCTGCTGGCCCGCTCGGCCACCGGCCAGGGCATCACCAGCTATTCGACCTTCCTGTCCGGGCCGCCGGAACCCGGCAAGGAGCTGCACATCGTGCTGCTGGACAACGGGCGCCTGCACATGCGGGCGACGCCGTTGATCCGCGACGCCTTGCGCTGCATCCGGTGCGCCGCGTGCGCCGATGTCTGCCCGCCCTACGCCGTGGTCGGGGGGCATGTCTTCGGGCATATCTACTCGGGCGCGATTGGCCTGGTCAACACGCCCTACCACCACGGGCTGGCGGCCGCCGCGGGGCCGCAGAGCCTCTGCGTCTCCTGCAACGCCTGCGCGACCGTCTGTCCGGTCGGTATCCCGCTGCCCCAGCAGATCCTCGCGGTGCGCGCCCAGGTGGTGGAGGACCGGGGCCTGCCCGCCCCCCTGCGCGCAGCGCTGGAGCTCTGGGCGCACCCGCGCCTGGCCGACGCCGCCCTGCGCACCGCGGCGGTGGCCGCCACCCCGTTGCGCGACGGGCCGTTCACGCGGGTCGACCGGAGCGGGGCCGCGTTGATCCCCACGGTCCAGCGCCTGACGAGCTGGCGGACCCCGCCGGCGCTGCCCCGGCGGCCGGCCCGCGACCGGCTGCGGCACCGGCCGGCCTATAGCGGCCCCGCGCTGGAGAGCGCCGCCCGCGGTTTGCGCGTTGCCTACTTCATCCAGTGCATCACCGACCGGCTCTTTCCGCGCATGGCGCTCTCAGTGGTGCGCGTGCTGGAGGCGTGCGGGGCCACCGTCGTGGTGCCCGAGCAACAACATTGCTGCGGGCTGCCGGGGCTGGACGCGGGGGCGCTCGGGCCGGCGCGGGCCATGGCCCGCCAGACCATCGAAACGCTCGAAAAGGCGCAGGCCGACTACATCCTCACCGGCGGCGCGAGCTGTGCCGTCGCCATGCTGCACGACTATGCGCGGTTGTTCGCGGCCGAGCCGGCCTGGCAGATCCGGGCGCAGGTGCTCGCCGAGCGGGTCATCGACTTCACGACCTTTATGGACCAACACGCCCGGCTGCGGCCCGGCGCCCTCGCCCGCCCCCATTCGCCCTTTGCGCCAGTCACCTATCACAACTTCTGCCAGTCGCTCAATGTGCTCGGGCTGGACTCGGCGCCGCGCCGGCTGATCCGCGACGTGTTGGGCCTCGAACTGCGCGAGCTGCCGGAGAGCAGCGTCTGCTGCGGCTTCGGGGGCTCGACCTCGGTGACCCGGCCGGAGGTGGCCGAACAGATCCTGGCACGCAAGCTGGAGAACGTGCGCCAGACCGGCGCCCGGACGCTGGTCACGGATAACCCCGGCTGCATCCTGCACCTGCGCGGTGGGATCGACGCGCAGCGGCTGCCCGTGCGCGTGTTGCACCTGGCCGAATTAATGGCCGCGCAGCTCGGGCCCGGGAGGCGCCAGGCCTGACGCAACTATTATTGCTCGCCGTGTGCTATACTGCGTTGAGGAGGGCCCAAGCAATGCATCACCATACGACAGGCGTGGTTAATGGCTGGACGGGGCTGCGGCTGGCGGCGCTGATCTGTGCGCTCGGCCTCTGCGGCTGGCTGATCCTCGGCGAGCCCCCGGCGCGGGGGCTGGCCGGCGGCCCGGCGGCGCCCGCCGCCGCCGCCGCTGGCCCCGCCAGCGGGGCGGCGATCGACCCGGCGCGCGGGGCCCCATCGGGCCAGCCCCAGATATCGGCCGGGCTCGGCCCCCCGCGCTTCAGGCCCCAAGCCCACCGGCCCGTCGCCGTGCTCTACGACCAGTACGATTACCCCGATCTGTCCGGCATCAGCTCGCAGCACTTCGAACCGTTGTTTCAGCCTTTCGATGCGCAGGCCGCCGACGATTTCCAGGTCCCGGCGGGGCAGACCTGGACCGTCACCAGCGTGGACGTCGCCGGCGGGTACTACGGCGGTCCCGGGCCGGTCGACTCCATGAATCTATTTTTCTACACCAACCTGAGCACGCTGCCCGACACGCCGGTGTACACGGCGACGGGGATCGTCCCCATCCCGGGGATCGATCCCGGGGATCTGAGCATCCCGCTGGACACGCCGGTGGTGCTGACGGCGGGCAGGTACTGGGTCTCCGTGCAGGCGAACATGGCTTACAGCAC
>DATGEF010000258.1:0-10150 GCA_035310405.1 Chloroflexia bacterium
CGTGCCGTTCCAATGCTCCACCAGCGTCTGGTACTTGCCGAAGGTGCCCGAGTAGCCACTGGCCCAGACGTCGTTGGCGCCCACGCCGGCCACGCCCCGCAGGGAGTTGCCGCCCGTCCCGACGTTGGGGCTAGGCACGACGGACCAGCTTGTCCCGTTCCAGTGCTCCGTCAGCGTGCCGCCGCTGGCCTCGCCGACGGCCCAAACGTCGTTGGGCGCCACCGCCGCCAGGCCAAAGAGGAAATTGCCGCCGGTGCCCGCGTTGGGGCTGGCGACGATGGTCCAGGTGGCGCCGTTCCAGTGTTCCAGCAGGGTTTGCTGGGTGCCGAAGGTATTGACGTAGTACCCGGCGGCCCAGACGTCGTTGGCCCCGGCCGCGGCCACGCTAAAGAAGAAGTTGTCGTCGGTGCCGGAGTCGGGGCTGAGCACGACGGACCAGATGGCGCCGTTCCAGTGCTCGGCCAGCGTCTGGTAGTAGCCGCTGTTGGAGTTGTAGCCGACGGCCCAGACGTCATTGGCGCCCGCCGCCGCGACGCTATAGAGCTCGTTGTCGGAGGCGCCGGTATTGGGGTTACTGACGACGGCCCAGGCCGGCGGGCAGGGGGAGGCGGTGGCGGTGACCGTCGGCGTCGGCGGCCGCGGCGTAGCACTCGGCCCGCCCGGCGTCGGCGTGGCGGTCGGCGTGCTCAATGGCGGGCTAGTGCTGGTCGGCGTCAGGCAGTGGCTTGTATATTGCTCGGTCAGCGTCTCGTCGTAGCTGCCGTTTTCGTCGTAGCCGACGGCCCAGACGTCGCCGGCGTTCACCACCGTCACGCCAGTGAGGTAGTTGTGGCTGGTGCCGAAGTTGGGACTGGGCACGACACTCCAGGTCGTGCCGTCCCAGTGCTCCGTCAGCGTCTGGTACACGCCGTTGAGATCAGCGAAGCCGACGGCCCAGACATCGCTAGCGCCCGCCACGGCCACGCCCGTGAGGTAATTGCAGCAGGTGCCGGGGCTGGGGCTGGGCACGACCGACCATGTCATACCATTCCAGTGCGCCATGAGCGTCGGGCCGATGCTGCCGTCAACATAGACGCCGACGGCCCAGACGTCATTGGCCCCGACTGCGGCCACGCTAGTGAAGCTGTTATCACTGGGGCTGGGATTGGGGCTGATGCCGATGGCCCAGGTCGTGCCATTCCAGTGCTCCGCCAGCGTCTGGCGGATGCTACCATTAATGTAGTCGCCGACGGCCCAGACGTCGTTGGCCGCGACTATGGCGACGGCGTTGAAGTAATTGTCGCCGGACCCGGCGTTGGGGCTGCTGACCACGGACCAGATCGTGCCGTTCCAGTGCTCTGTCAGCGTCTGGGCGGTGCCGCCGTTAACGTAGATGCCGACAGCCCAGACGTCATTGGTCCCGAACGCCGCTACGCCAGAGAGGTCATTATAGGCAGTGCCGACGTTGGGGCTGCTGATGACGGTCCAGTTCACCCCATTCCAGTGTTCCACCAGCGTCTGGCCGACGCCTGGGCCGTTGTCGTAGACGCCGACGGCCCAGGCGTCGGCGGTCCCGACCACCGCCACAGCAAAGAGATCGTTGTTGCCGGACCCGACGTTGGGGCTGTTGATCACGGACCAGGTCGTGCCGTTCCAGTGCTCCACCAGCGTCTGGCCGCTGACGCCGTTGTAATAGCCGCCGACGGCCCAGACGTCGGCGACGCCGCCGACCGCCACGGCGCTGAGCTCGTTGCCGGCGGTGCCGGCGTTGGGGCTGCTGACGATCGCCCAGGGCGCGGGACAGAGGGTGGGCGTCGGCGTGGGCGTGCCTTGCGCCGGCCCGATGGTGGCTAGGCCAGGTAGCCCCGAGCCCGCCTGCCGGGCGGGCCCCGCAGCGGGCAGTTTCGCGCTGGTGGGGCCCGCAGTCAGCGCCAGCACGGCTATCCCCAGCCCGGCGGCGACCAGTGCCGCGGAAATCAGTTTTCTATGCACGATGCACGCTCCTTGCTTTGGCGGTAGTCACCAGCCGGGACCCGCGCCGGCCCCTGCGCAGCAGGGCACGCCCTCTGCCACGAGGTGGCGAGGCCGGGAATCCGTAAGTAAGGCCAGTGATCAGTCAGGTGGAGAAGGTGCGTGGAGGCATCCGTGAGGAAAACCTGCAACAGACGATCGGTACCCCTATTATACCATACCAGCCGCGCGATCACAGCGCCCCCGCGAAGGCGCGATCGAGCACCGCCGGCAGCAGCGCGGCCAACTCGGCGGCGCTGGCGGCCTGTGCTGCCTTCAGCGCGTCGACCCGCGCCTGCAGATCGTCCAGGTAGGCGACGATGCGCCGCTGCTCAGGCAGGGGGGGGGTAGGAATTGCTATTTGTTTAATCCGGCCTGTACTCAGGCTCCGCAAGCCGCTACTTGTTCGACTACGCGCTTGTACTTCAGCTTGACCAAATGGACTGTTAAGGTAGGTGTTTACGAACTCAGGATGGATTATCTCTTGGTTAGGTCGTACACGGATCACATGGTTTTGATGAACGCAATCTTTAATCTCTCCTCGAAAAAGAGCCGTGCGCCCTATCTGATCTTCGCTTCCATTCCCTTCAATAACAAGGACATCTCCCGGCAACAATCGGCAACGCTCCAATTCTGAGGGACTCACTTCAAAGAAGCGGGGATCAGAGAGAGAAATCTTGTTTCGGTGTACATGGACAACAGTAAGATAGCGAACAGGATTAGCTCCAGGCGTGCGGCTAGGGCTTTTCTGGATGCCGCCCCGAACCTCGGCTAAACTTTCTATTGGAATCGCTGGAGCATTAGCTAAACTATTCAAAATATTACTAGCCGCAGATGTCCATAAAGCCTCTACCTCCGTCACCGTTTCCTGCCGCAGCTTCTGCGCCTCCGCAATCCGGGAGGCCAGCGCCTCGACGCGGGCGACGATGCGCTGCTGCTCGGGTAGGGGAGGCAGGGGGATAGTGTAGCTTAGAACATTTGCAGGGCGGATAGCTGCATAATTTGTGGAGCCTTGCGCCTGCACCTGATCTTGGAATACCGGCGTCCGAATGAAGAAATTCAGGAAGCGCCGATCCAGGGCTTCCTCATTCAGACGAAACAAGAAATAATGGCTACTAACAATCGCACCCTCTAACTCATCGGGCACAATCCCGAAGCCCCCGATTTTAGCGTCGATCTCCGCGACTAAAAACTCTCCGGTGTGGCAGACCTGCTGCTCTTTGGTTTTGATCTCGGCGCCCGCAGCCAGATCCCGCAACACGATTCCCTGCGCGTGGAGTTGCACGCGACACCGTTTGTAGGTAGCGAGATCGTCGATCAGAATAAATTCTTTGCGGTATGTAACTACCTCGCCCAGCGGCACCAGCGGCCAGCCCTGACTCATCGCCCCGCCTCCGTCAGCACCTGCTGGATCTCCTCCAGGATCGCGGCGATGCGGCGCTCCTTCTGGAGCAGGTCGGCCGCCAGCTGCTCGGGCGGCAGGTGGGCGAAGTCTGGCGCGGCGTGCGGGTTCTTGCGGTCCAGGTTGCCGTTCTCGGCCAGTCGGCAGGCGGTGAGGTCGCCGTTGAGGCCCTTGTCCTTACACATACCTACTTTCCCCACGGCGGAAGTCCTGTAATTCAAGATTATACCATTCGGTTACTACCCGTCGCCGCGCGCACTTTTGATCAGGGGACGCGGGTGGATTAGCCATCATTCGGACTGTGGGAGAGGGCTCTGCCCGCGAAATACTCGCCGCACGACCCGGCCGGGATCGGGGCCCACCCGCGCGGCCAGATCGTCGAGGGCAGAGCCCTCTCCCACAGACGCTTTAGGCGCGGGCCAGGGCCCGTCGCCGCGCTCAGTCATAGTGCTTGACGGAAGACCAGAGCCGCAAGGGGTCCGGGATCGTCGGGTGGGCCGCGACGACGATGGGCAGGACCTGCTCGAAGGACACGCAGTACGGGCACCTTTGTGTGGCGGCCAGCGCGATGTCGGCGTATGTACTCTTGAAGTCGGCGGGTGCATACCCCACGCCGATGAGCACCTGGCCGGTACAGCCGCCCGGTCCCCACAGGTAGTAGTTGTTGTGCCCGCTGATGATCGGCGGCAGGCGCCCGGGCGCGGCCAGTTGGCTGAGCGCGCCGGCCTCGCCATAGTTGCTCGCCAGCACACAGGCCTGCGCGCGTTGCGCGGGTGGCAGCGCGGCATAGACCTGCTCCACGGTCTGGGTGAGGCTGTCCCAGCCCAACCGGTCGCTGAGCACCTGCGGCAAGGGCCCATAGGCCTGCACAACCGTGGCCGGCGGTAGGATCGGCATGACAGCCGGCGCCAGCAGTACGCCGACGAGCGCCAGCAGGGCGAGATACGCGGGTCGGAGCCAGGCGAGCCGCGGTCGCAGTGTCCACCGCTCGAATACCACCGCGCCCGCCGCGAAGAGGATGGGGTAGGCGGGCACCAGGAAGTACGCCTTCGCGCCCAGGAGGGTGAGCAGCAGGTAGACGAAGACGAAGGTCCAGCCCAGGAGCCGGTAGCGCACGCCCGACTTGCGAAAGTAGAAGACCAGGCCAGCAACTGCCAGGGGTACGGCGATCGGGTTCAGCTGGCCGATCTGCGCGACGAAGAAGTCCAGCGGGCCGCTGCGGACGCCATAGTGTTGCCAGAACTCCAGCGTGGGCCAGCCGTTACCCGCGTTCCAAAGGAGGTAAGGCAGTAGGCCCAGGCAGGCGAGGCCGCCCGCGAACCAGGGCCACGGGGTGCGCAGGTCGCGGCGCTCAGGTGTGACGAGCAGCGCCAGGACCAGCGCGAGGCCGAAGAAGAGCACGGTCAGCTTGGTCAGGAGCGCGATCGCGGCGACCAGCCCGACGAGTAGCCACCCGCGGGGCGCATCGCGGCGCAGCAGCCCCGCCACGAGGAGACTGGCCAGTGCCCACCAGAGCTGATCGAGCACATCCATGGAGAAGAGCGACCCGGTGGCCATGACGGCGAGGGTGAACAGGGCGGCCACGCCGGCCACGAGCTGCGCCCCCCGGCCCCCGCCCAGCTCGCGCGCCAGCAGGCCGGTGATGACGACGATCAGGGCCCCGGCGAGCGCCGGGATGACGTGGATGGCCACCAGGCTGTCGCCGGCCGTGACGCGCACCAGGGCGGCCAGCCAGCCCATCAGCAGCGGCTGATCGACGTAGCCGGCCTGGAGGTGCCAGCCATCGGCGAGGTAGTACAGCTCATCCCGAAAGTACCCGTAGTTCCCGGCGACGAGCATGTGGGCGACGAACGACCCCCCGGCGAGCACCCCCAGCCCCCCGGTCGCGGGCGCGGCGAGGGGGAGCTCGGGCGCGCGGGGCAGGGGGGCAGCGGGGCGGGAGGCAGCTAGCGATTCCATACGATCCTGTCTCCTGTGGCTAACACGCCTCAATCAGTTGGTTTTGCAGCGCACCATGTAATTCGGGTCGACGTCCTGGGGGCCGGATTCCTGGTCGGGGATCTCGTCGCCGATCTGCGCGTCGGTCCAGCCGCCGGCGTAGCGGGCGGGGAGGACATCTTGGCGGCAGGTGTCGGCTTCGTTGCTCATGGGCGATCTCGGATGGGCGAATGGGAGGAAGCGACGTGTTGTGCAGGAGTCCCGCCGGGCGCAACGTTTTAGTTCCGCTATTGCGGTCTATTGTAGCACCGTTGGGGGCGGGCGGCAAGGCAGCCACGCTACCGCGGATGTAACCAATGGGGAACTTTTCCGGGCCCGCTTGCATATATGGGTTATGGAGGAAAGTGCTATGCACCCAACCACCCGGCATTGTGCGGTTTATCAGCGATGTGGACTAGATATACCATAAATCATTCTAATATAAATGAGGCATAATACTATGATAGTACTGTCCACGCTTCTATGTAAATACGTAAAACATTCAATATTTGCTCTACTAACTGTTATATTATTGGCTGAAGTACTGGCCTGTGATACAGAAGGATCTGCATCAACCTCTAACTCGGCGATATCAACTCCCATTAGTTCCCCCACATTTAGTGCAGAAGTGGACGCAACCGCCATTGCGGCACAGACCGCTACGAGCTACGCAGAAATTCAAAAGATTCAGACTCAAGACGCCGTTCGTAACTCTACGATCCAGAGCACGCAGACAGCATTTAGCACGCAATCCGCAATGCTTACACCCGTACCACCAGGTGAATGGGGTGGCCCTGGGTTTAAGGTAGCAGTTCTTACCGACAGGGTGGAGCTACGTATGAAATGTGATTTTGGCATTAGTTTTGTCCCTCTTAAGTTAGATGCCTCAGGAGCCTTTGATCTCCCTGGTACTTATAGCTGGTGTCCAGCTACATGTTTCCTCCTTCAACCTGCGCACTATCGAGGTCAGATAGCAGGGAACAAACTAACTCTTACTGCATCGTGGGTTCTTCAGAAAGAAGTTAAGACGAGTGGCCCATTTACAGCAACTGCTGGTAGCTCACCAGATCTACCAATGCACTGTCCATACTGAACCTCCGCTACGTGCGCCATCCCGGCCTGTGGAGAGGGCGCGGGGCGTTATCCCACCCGACCGGGCTCCCGCCCAGGGCCCGGCCCGCCGGGCCTCTACCACCCAAAACCTCCGTTGCACACGCAAGGGCGGACTACACATCCGCCCGCCCCTCTCGCTGCAAAACGATACCGCACATCCCTCAAGGGTCCGCAACTGGATGCCCCATGACAGAACGCGTATAATAAAGGATGAGCCTAACGGCTGACCGCTGCGGCGCAGTCCTGAGTCGAAAGTCCTGAGTCCAAAGTGCGGAAGACGCAATGCTGACCGCTGACCGCTGACCGCTGACCGCTATGAAACCACTACATCTGCCGAAAAACTGGACGGCTCCGCGGCTGCGGGGGCGGGCGCGGGGCTGGCGGGACGCGGTGAGCGTCGACCAACTCGACGCGGGGCTGCGCAGCCTGGCCGTGGGCATTGTCCTCGTCTTGAGTCTGGTGGGCTACAACTATGCCCAGCCGCGCGAGTCCTTCCTGCCGTTCCCCGTGGCCCCCGCCGCCGTGGCCATTGGGCTCGTCCTCTATAATGTCGCGGTCGTCGTCTTGCTCGGCGTGCCCTGGCGCCACCAGCCGGGCTTCGTGCTCTTTGCCCTCGATTGGATCGTGGTCACGACGGCGATCGGGCTGACGGGTGGCTTCTACAGCCCGTTCCTGGTGCTCTATTACGCGCTGGTC
Organism: Chloroflexia bacterium; assembly: GCA_035310405.1. Classification (GTDB taxonomy): domain Bacteria; phylum Chloroflexota; class Chloroflexia; order QHBQ01; family JAICKM01; genus JAICKM01. The sequence goes on from DATGEF010000258.1 coordinate 7,178, forward strand.
ATCGGCGCTGCACTGCGGCTGGACTTGCAGCGCACGCTGCTGCTGGTGGGCGCCTGCTCGCTGGTCTATGCCGTCCTGAGCCGCAATAATACGACGCCCCTCGACACGGTCGCGCTGCACTTGCCCTGGCTCGTCGTCGGGGTGACGTCGTTGCTGATGGTCGCGATGACCGCGCTGGCCATGAAGCGGGCTGTGGCCGTCGAGAATGACCGGTTGCACCTGGAGCAGCAGACAGCGCAGCGCTTTTCGCTGCTCAACAACCTGACGCGCACCGTGCTCAGCGCGTCCCCCGATTCGGCGGCGCTGCTGCATACCGTCGCGGCCATCGCGCCGAATGCCTTGCAGGCCGATTGCGCGCTGGCTCTGCTGATCGATAGTCAGGGCCGGCCGCAACGCGTGGCCGTCGATCAGGGCAGCGTGCCGGAGCTGACGCCCGGGGCGCTGGCCCTGGCCCTGGCCGCGACCCTCCATCGCATCCCGATCGTGCTCGAAGACGTGGCCGCCGATCCCCGCGGCGCCGATCTCCGGGCCTGTCTCGGGCGCGTCCAGGCTGCCGTCTGTGCGCCGTTGCTGCTCGACGGGGAAGGGGTGGGGGCGCTGATCGTCGGCAGCTATAGCCCGCGGCATTTCACGCCGGCCGAAGTGAGCCTGTTGACCGCGATCGGCCAGCAGATCGGGCTCTCCGTCCGCCTGGCGCAACTCTACGACCTGGAGCGCGACAAAGCCACCCTGAGCGCCGAGCGCGAGCAGATGGAGCGCGACCTGCTGAATACCGTCTCGCATGAACTGCGCACCCCACTGACCGCGATCAAGACGGGCGTCAGCGGCTTGCTGGCCGGGGGGGCCAGCCGCCCGGCCGCCGAGCTCCGGCTGCTGCAAAATGTCGACCGCAGCACCGAGCGCCTGATCCTGCTGGTCAATGATATCCTCGACATGGCCCGCCTGCGCTCGCGCCGCATTACCCTGGCCCACGAGCAGCTTGACATAAGTGAAGTCATCGGCGATGCGGTGGCCACGCTGCGCCCGCTCGCCGAGGCCAAAGGCCAGACGGTGGCGGTCGAGCTCCCGGTGCGCTCGGACCGCGCCTGGCAGGCGACGCCCTTGCAGGTCCAGGGCGATCGGCGGCGCCTGGAGCAGGTGCTGTTGAATCTGCTGTATAACGCGAACAAATACAGCCCGCCCGGTGGCCGGATCACCGTCGGCGCTCGGGCGGAGGGCGCGAGTGTCCGCGTCTGGGTGCGCGATACCGGCCCGGGGATCGAGGCGGCCGACCAGCGCCGGATCTTTGAGCAGTTCTACGTGGCGCGCGCCGCGGGGGAGGGCCGTAGCGAGGCGACCGGGCTGGGCCTGGCCATTGCGCGCTCGCTGATTGAGCTGCACGGCGGCCAGATCGGCGTCGAGAGCGCGCCCGGGGCCGGCAGCTTGTTTTATTTCAGCGTGCCGATCCCCGCCCCGGCGGAGCCCGCGGCCGATGGTTGATCCGGCCGGCGGCGTCCTGATCCGCGTGGCGTCGCTGCTCCGGCGGCCGCGTGACCTGCCGGCCGGCCCGGCGGAGGATGTCTACCGGGCCGGGGAGGCCCTGGCCCTGGGCCTCGATATGGCCCTCGCCGCCGCGGGGATCCGGCGCACCAGCCTGATCGGCCAGCGCGCGAACCGTGTGGCGTTCGCGGAAAGCTGGACGCCCCCGGGCGGCTGGGCCCATTTCGCGGCGCGGCTCCAGGGTGGCCCCGGCGCCCCGCCGGGCCGGTTTCCGCATCTGCTGGACCATGCGGCGCCGCCGTGGTATTATGTGCCGCGCGAGTTTGCGCAGCCGCTCTGGCTGCCCGAGCCGCAGCCCCAGAGCCATGCCGGGCCGGCGCCCCGGCGGACGCTCTCGGTCGGCTCGGTGCCCGCCCTGGCGCGCGAGCTGGAGGAGCTGGAGCCCTTCCTGGCCGCCCAGGGCCTCGACCCGCAGCTCTGGTTCCCCGCCCCGTTGCTGGAAGCCACCGCCGTGAGCCTGGAAACCGGCCTCGTCATTACAGTCCTGAGTATAAAGTCCTGAGTCGAAAGTGCTGAGTACTGCCTACTGATGAAGATTTTAATCGTGGACGACGACCCGGATGTGGTCGAAGCGATTACCCTGTCGTTCGGCCTGCATTGGCCGGAGAGCACGATCCTGCCTGCCCACGATGGGCGCGCGGCGCTGCGCGTCTTCGACCGCGAGCGGCCCGACGTGGTCTTGCTCGATATTGGCCTGCCGGATATCGATGGCTTCGACGTGACCCGCCACATCCGGGAGCGCTCGGACGTGCCGATCCTGATGATCTCGGCGCGGGGCGAGGAGATCGACAAGGTGCGCGGGCTGGAGCTCGGCGCCGACGATTATGTGACCAAGCCGTTCGGCTACCTGGAGCTGTCGGCCCGCATCCGCGCCGTGCTGCGGCGCATGCAGTCCCCCATGCCGCTGGCCGGCGGCGGCGTGTTCCGCTCCGGCCCGCTGCTGATTAACTACGCCAGCCATGAAGTGACCTTGCGCGGCAAGCCGGTCAAGCTCACGCCGATCGAATACAAGCTCCTGTGCCAGCTGACCCGCAACACCGGGCAAGTGCTCCTGCACGACCAGCTGCTGACCCGGGTCTGGGGCCCGGAGTACCGCGGCGAGCTCGACTATTTGCGGATCTATGTGCGGCGGCTGCGGGAGAAGCTGGAAGATATGCCCCAGACTCCCACCCGCATCCTGACCGAGCGGGGGACCGGCTACCGCTATGTGCAGGAGGACGCGCCGTAAGCTCGCGCGTGCGCCGGGTCGCCCTGGATACTACTTTTGCCGGCGTCAACCCGACCGGGGTCGGGCGCTACTCCCGCCAGCTGGCTGCCGCCTTGCAGGCCCTGGTCCGCCGGCCCGCCGGCACCGGGTGGCGGATCGCGGCGTTCGGTCCCGCCGCCCATGCCCTGCCGCCGGGGGCCCCCTCGCGCCTGCGCCAGATCCGCGAC
>DATGEF010000259.1:0-2255 GCA_035310405.1 Chloroflexia bacterium
CCAGGGCGGCACAGTATGGCCGACTCGGCCTGCTGGCCCCGTCCTAAGCTGGGGTTACCGATCGGTGAATAAGCACCCTGGACGGGCACGCTGCAGCGTGCGAGCGGCGACGGATACGAGATGGGAAGCCGTGAGGCATCCGCCCCGACCCCCATGAGCCCGCGTAGGCGGGCTGCGCCCGGTGTTGCCGCAGCTTCAGCCGCCCGGCGTCCCCCCACCATCCCACCCTTCGTGGATCTTCGTGGCCTTCCCTGAAAGTTGGAACGGAACATGGCCTTGCCGCTACAAGCACTCAACTTTCATGCCCACCAGTGTCCCGCAGGGACCTCGCCAACTTCGTGGATCATGCGCGGCCCTGCCGGCCGGCTAGCTGCGGCGCCGGCGCCCCCGGGCGCGCGGCGGCCGGCCCGGGGGCGGGGCGGGCAGGCTCGGCACCCGCAGCTGCACCACCCGCTCCCCGCTCAGCGTCGTCACGGGGATCGCCTCGTCGGCCGGGGGCACCCTCCCGCGCGGGCCGGGTCCCAGGCGGCGCACATAGACCAGCACCGCCGCCAGCGCCGCCTCGATCCAGAACAGATCGCCGGCTGTGGGCGCCCCCAGATCCCCCCGGGCGGTCGTACGGATGAAGGCTGGGTAGGCCTGGGGGTTCACCGGCGTCCAGCCGTGCTCGTCCATCGCGTCCAGGTCGCCGAAGGTCATCAGCCGCGGGTCGTCCAGGATCAGGGCGAGCTGGTTGCGCGGCGGGCCCGGGGTCGGCCGGGCGCCCTCCCGAAGCGCCCGGCGCAGGTCGGCGGCCGAGTCATAGACGGCGAGGCCAAAGGTCTCGCCCATGCTGCCGATGACCACGGCATACCGCGGGGCGGGATCGCCACCCACGCGCAGCTCGAACGGGGCGGCGTCGTCCAGCCAGGCCCACGGGTGCGCCCGATAAAACTGCGCGGCCAGGTCGTAGAGGTGCGCGACCAGGGCCGGCGTGATCCCGGGCAGGGTCAGCAGGCCGGGGATGGGGGGCCGCTCGTTGAGATACTCCTCCAGGCCGGCCAGCGCCTGGGCGGTGGCCAGCAGGGTCGCACGGTAGAGGGTGTGGATGCCCAGGGCCGTGAGCGGCGCGGCCAGCGCGGCCAGCAGCGCCAGGTCGCGGCCGGTGACCAGTGTCGGCCGGCGGGCGGGCCCGGCCTGCGGCGGCGGGCGGTGCATGACGCGCACCAGGTCGGCAACCACCGCGGCGGGGGAGGCGGGGGCCTCGGTGATCCCTGAGTGCAGGATGGGGCCCTCCGCGGCCACCACCAGGGTCAGAAAGGGACGGTAGGGCGGCGCGTCCAGCGGCGCGATCCAGGTGGGCGCCTTGCCGGTGCTGACCTCCCAAACCTCGTCCGCCTGGGGCAGCGCCCGCACCTGGGCGAGGATACGGGCGCGCGGGGGTGTAGATGGCATAGCCGTATTATACCGATACCGGCCCCGGCCGCGCAATCCCCGGCGCGAGGTCCGTCGCGCCGGGGAGAGATCAGCTTATTCCTTTGTGTTTCTTCGTGTCCTTCGTGGATGATTTATGGCGTCGGGTGCCCTTAGATCGTGCTGGCCCGCCGGCGGCGGCGCAAGACCAGGCCGGCGCAGGCCAGCACGATCCCCCCGCCGGCCAGCAGGCCGATCAGGGGGAGCCCGGCGGGGCCGGCGCCGGTGGTCGGCATACCCGGCGGGGGCGTCTCGGCCGGGAAGTCAAAGGCATTGATCAGCGAGGCCGCCGCGGCATCCCGGCTGGTCAACGGGGCCAGGTCCCAGCGCTGCTCGATCGTCTTCAGGATCGAGACTGTCTCATACTGCGTGTGGTCCACGAAGCCCTTCTTCGCGTACGGCGAGATAATGATCGCCGGCACCCGCGTGCCGGGGCCCCAGCGATCGATGACCGGCGGCGCGACATGATCCCAGCGGCCGCCGAACTCGTCGTAGGTGATGATGATCGCCGTATCGGCCCAGTAGGGGCTGGCCTTGACCGCGTTTACCAGGTCGGCCACGTGCTGCTGGCCCTGTAATTCGCTGGCGTACCCGGGGTGCTCGTTGTCCTGGCCATACGGCTTGATGAAGGAGACGGCCGGCAGCTCGTTCGTGCTCAGCGCGCGCATGAAGTCCGTCTCGTCCCGCAGGTGGGCGGCACGGCCCGGGGTGCCGTCCGCATAGTTGGCGTAGAAGGCGAACGCCTGGTGATGGGCCTGGAACAGGCTGCCGGGATGGCCGGCCACGGCATCATTCCAGCCGCC
>DATGEF010000260.1:0-9373 GCA_035310405.1 Chloroflexia bacterium
CTGGACATCGCTCTGGCCACCTACCGGCCCGGCTTCGGCAGCACCCGCGGCGCGCTCTGGGCGCAGTTGGAACCCCCGGATCAGCGGTGAGGGCGCCGCCTAGCGGCTTTACACTCGGTTCGCCGAGGACGGCGCCCGCCCACAATGGGACGGGCCGCCATCCGGCTGCGGGCTGGTAAGGACGCCGGCCGGGACGCTGGCCGGGATAGCCCCCGACTATACTAGCAATATAAAGCGACGGCAGCCCGGGCGTCCCAACCATCGGTAGACGCGCTGGCGCCACAGTAGAGAAACGGGAATGACCCCACAGGTCACACAGTAGCACGACCAGGCAACACCTGGACACAGAAGGAGCACGACCATGGCTTGGAAAGTGGACAGTGTACACAGCGCGATCGAATTTGCGGTGAAGCACATGATGGTCTCGACCGCGCGCGGCCGCTTCGAGAAGTTCGACATCACCGTCGACCTGGACGAAGGGCAGCCGGAGCTGGCGGCGATCACGGCCGTCATCGACGCGGCGAGCATTAACACCCGCGAGGAGAAGCGCGACGCGCACCTGCGCTCGGCTGATTTCTTCAACGTGGAGAAGTATCCGACGATCACCTTCAAGAGCACCAAGGTGACGCAGGAGGGCCCGGATAATTTCACGATCGCCGGCGACCTGACCATGCTCGACATCACGCACCCGGTGGTGTTCAAGGCGCATAGCGAAGGGCAGTCGAAGCATCCGTGGGCCGGCCATCAGGTCTGGGGCTTCAGCGCCGAGACTACGATCAACCGCAAGGATTGGGGCCTGTCCTACAATATGGCCCTGGAAACCGGCGGCTTCATGGTTGCCGACCAGATCAAGATCACCCTCGACGTCGAACTGGCCCAGGAAGCGGCCGTGGCGCTGGCGGCCGCGACCGCCTAACGCGGTCCGGACCAGAGCAGAACCAGCGGGGAGGGGCGGCGTGCGTGCCGCCCCTCCCCGCTGTGCGAAATAGAAGCCCTCGCGGCCTCCAACATAGACGACGCCCCCGCGATGGCCGGTGGTCCCTCTACATCCTCGCTGGCCGCCCCCGCACCGAAGCCGGCGCGCCGAACTCGCGCAGGAGCGGCGTGAGTCGTGCGCCAAGGGCCGGGTCCCCGGCCTGCAGCTCGCTGATCAGACAGGCGGTGGCCACCGCCAGCGCCGGGCGCAGTTCCGCCTCGTTGATCGAGCAGGAACACGCGGTAGAGAGTCGCGCCGGAGCGCAGGTCGAAATGGTGGAGCGCGCCGAATTCGCGGGCGAGCACCTCGGTCCAGTCCTGGAGAACGGCGTCGGGCAGGATCCCGTCCGTGATCCCGAAGGCGATGTCCAGGTCGGACCATATCAGGGATGTTGGGTTTGGGCCAACTCGATCGGCTCACCTGACCGATCCGGTTTTTGGGGAAGAGTTCGCCCCTCAGCCCACATTGTGCTATACTCCAGGCAACCTGAATGCTCTGAGTCGCGGGGCATTCTGGCCCTGGCAAATAGTCATGGGACAAAAGCTTGTTGCCTATCCGGTCACGCTATGCAGGAGATCTAACAAGTGGTTCTGACAGCAGTAGAGTCCGCCCGGATCACAGAGTTCTTAGATGTCACAACCCCACTACCGGATCATGCCGACTTGCTATTTGTCTTTGCCACGCGCCTTCTCGCGCCGGCCCATCTAGCAGCTGAACTCTATTTTCAGCAGCGCGCGCCGTATCTCGTGCTGACCGGAGGCACGAATCGCACAACCGGTGAGAACGAAGCGTGCCGCCATTACCAAGGGCTAACTGACGCGGGAGTTCCCGCTGAGCGAATCGTCGTCGAGAACCGGTCCACGAACACCTACGAAAATGTACTCTTCGCCCTCCCCCTCATCGCGCAAACGCTGCCTCTGGCCAGCATCCGAACCGTACTTGCCGTCTGCAAATGGATGCACTCTCGCCGCGCGGCGATGACGCTGAAGCAGCACTTCCCGCTAGGGACCCGCTATTACGTCACTACCTATGAACCTGCCGGCGTCACCCGCGAAAACTGGCTCCAAAATCCCCGCATGAGCACCGCGAATGTGCTGAAGGAATGGGAGTCAATTCCCCGATACTTAGAGTGGGGGCATATTCAGGAGATTCACCGCGAGGGCGATAGCTGGATCTGAGTTGAGACAACGCTTTCCCAAAAACCGACCGTTCATGGCCCAAACCCAACATTCCTGATTTCACGCGCCAAGTAGCGTCCTAGCATGACAAACTGCCCTTTTAATAGGGAGCATTGCTCAAGCCGTAGCAGACGGGTGGCCAGGGTCAGGTTTCCTCGTGATCCCGATGGGATCTTGTGCCGGCCGCCGCGAGGCCGTATAATTACGCTATGATGCAGCATGATCCGCCCATCGATGCCGCGCTGGCCGCCGAGGCCCGGCAGATGCTGCGGAGTATCGGCTGGGAGCCTTCGCATTTGCAGCAGATCCGGGTGTACATGCAGATGACGCCCGCCGCGCGGCTGGCCCAGATGCTGCGCTGGCGCCGGTTCCAGTTGGAGATGCTGCGGGGGCAGATCCGGCGCGATCAGCCCGACCTGGCCCCGGCCGCCCTGGATGCCCTGATTCAGCAGCGGATTGCCCGGCTCAAAGCCGCGCCATATTATTGAGCCGGCCTGGCGGCCATGGATCCTGATTTCACACCCCTAGCCGAGGTGGTGCGCGTGCTGGAGCACATGCAACTCCCCTATGCGATAGCGGCAGCGTGGCGCTCAGCCTGTGGGCGGTGCCGCGCACCACGCACGATGTGGATATCGTCGTGGCGCTGCCGGCCGCGCGGATCGCCGAGTTCTGCGCGCACTTCCCGCCGGATCGCTATTACATCGACCCGGCCGCGATGGCCGAGGCCTTCCGGCACACGAATCAGCCGAGTCGCGGCATGTATTCGTTCATCCACATACTCAGCGGCTTGAAGCTAGATCTGTTTCCCCTGCGGCCCAGCGACCCGGTGCAGGTCAGCACGCTGCAACATCGCGTGCAGGAAGAGTTGACGCCGGGTCTGTGCGCGGCGGTGTGCGCCCCGGAAGACCTGTTGATCCAAAAACTGGAATGGTATACCCTGGGCCAGAGCCAGAGCCAGTTTCAGGATTGCCTGAACCTCGTGCTGGCCGACCAGGAGCGCGCGGTCCCACAGATTGACTGGGCCCGCGTGGACAACTGGACACGCCGGCTCGGCCCAGCCATCCACCAGGCCTGGCAGTTGCTCAAGGCGGCGGTGGCGGCCACCCAGGCCCCTCCCGTATAATAGCCGGGTGCCAACCCATACTGGAGGAGACGGGAACAGGTCGATGCACAGTGAGCGAGTCGACAGCTGGGATGACGAGGCCGAGGCGGCGCCCCCCGCGGCGCCGGACCGCCGGATCGCGCCCCGCGCGGCGGCAACGCCGCCGGCCGTGGTCCTGCCCGCCGGCGAGCCGGCGGGCGCGGAGGCCGCGGCCCCGCGCCCGAGCTGGCGCGAGATGACCCGCACCGCCCCGCCCTGGATCTGGCTGATCACGGTCCTGAGCCTGGGTGGGATCTTCGCGATGTGCTTTGTCGTGTTCTTGCTCATGGCGCTGCTGAAATGATCGGCCGCGGATGACCGCCACCTCGCTGTCGCCCCCGCCGGCCGAGTCCGCCCGGCGCGTGGCCCGCAACATCGCCAGCCCGTTCGCCGCCCAACTGGCCGGCCGGGTGCTGACCACCGCGTATTACAGCCTCCAGGTGAAGCTATTGGTCCAGGGCGAGGTGGGTCAGTATGCCTTTGCCACGATCGCCTTGCTCTATGCGAGCACGATTGCCGATTGGGGACTCGGGACCTGGCTCACGCGTGAGCTCGCCACCCTGCGGGCCACGGCCGATCGCCCGGGAGGAGCGCCGGAGCTCTTCGCCAAAACGCTCACCGTCCGCCTGGTGCTGGCCGGGGGCGCCATGCTGCCGCTCCTCGCCATCGCCTTGACGGACGCGGGCCAACACTTCTTTAAGCTCTCCCCCGGCGGCACGGCCGCCCTGATCCTGCTGAGTCTGACGCTGCTGCCGGGCGCCTTCGCCAGCGCCGTGACGGCACTCTACAATGCCTATGAGCGACTGACCCTGCCGGCCGGCATCCAGCTGCTGACCGTGGGGGCGACGGTGCTGCTGGGCGCAGGCACGTTGCTGCTCGGCTGGGGCGCTCCCGGCCTGGCGGGCACAGCCCTGATCGCCACCAGCGGCCAGGCCCTGGCCTTCTACGGCTGTCTGCGGCGCGATTTTTTTCGCCCCGGCCTCTACTGGGACGGGGCGGCGGCCCGCCGGATGTTGGGCACCGCCTTTCCCCTGATGCTGAACGGCCTGCTGATCATGATCTTTTTCCGCTTCGACCAACCGATTATCCAGCACTACCGCTCGGCCGGCGAGGTGGCGATTTACGAAACGGCGTACAAGGTGATCAACGTGACCCAGATCATCACCCCGGCCGTGGTGCTGGCGATCTTCCCGGCGATGGCCCGCGCCGCGCTGCACGACCGGGCCGCGCTGGCCCGGCAATACCGGATGGCGGTCAAGCTGTTGCTGGTGATCGGGCTGCCGCTGGTCGTCGCCACGATCGCGCTGGCCGAGCCGATCCTCACGATCGTCACGCTGGGCAAGGGGGGCTACCTGCCCTATGCGGCCTGGGCGCTGGCGATCCTGATCGGCTATCTCCCGTTCAGCTTCATTAACGGGGTGACCCAGTATGTGCTCATCGCCGTCAATCGCCAGAGCCGGCTGACCTGGGCGATCGGGGCCACGGCCCTCTTCAACATCGCCGCCAACTTACTGGCGGTGCCCCGCCTAGGGATATACGGGGCGGCGCTGGTAACGGTGCTCTCCGAGCTCGTGCTCCTCGGGCCTTTCCTGGTCTGGGCGCGGGCCGAGCTCGGCGCCGCCGCGGTGCGCCCAGGGCCCGGGGGGGTCAAGCTGGCCGCGGCCGGGGCCGGGCTCGTCGTCGCCACGGCCGCGCTGAGTGCATTCGGCACAGGCGCCCTGTTGGCGACGCTCGGCGGCGGGCTGGTCTACGCCGGGCTGCTGGCGGCGTTGCGGATCTTCCGCCCGGCCGAACAGGCCCTAATGTGGGGGCTGCTGCGCCGCGGGCGCAGCGGCGGGTAGGCCCGGGCGAGTGGCGGGCGCATGATCGGCTATAGCCGCAGCTTGCGGGCCGGGGTTAATGACCCCCGCCGTCGCCCCGATCTCCTGGAGCGCGGCCACCAGGCGCTCACTGGTGCCCTGTAGCGGATCGCCGAGTTGCCCGTGTACCAGCGCCTGCCGGCCGGTCCGGTCCTGCCCCGGGTCGTGCAGGTAGCTGCGGATCGCCGCGATCAGCGCGTCCGGTGTGCGCGCCCACTGCACCCCCCCCACTTCCAGCACCCGCCGGTAGTGGTCATAGCCGTAATAGTCCGCATCGGTGAACCCCGCCCGATACAGGCCCGGCCGCCCAAAGCTCACGTTGACGACCGGCTTGTCGGCACAGGCAAAATCCAGGGTCATCGTCGAGGCCATGTTGACTCCGACCGCGCAATACTGCACCAGCGCTTTCAGCAAATCGATATCGGCCGCCTGGGGCACCTTTTGCGACCAGGGCGCTGGATGCGCCGGGCGCGCTTGCTCCCAGCGGGGGGGACTCCAGCAGATCTCGGGGAAGGCGGCTAAGACCGGCGCAAAGCGCGCCGTGGGGTCCGCCGGGGACGGCCGCACGATCAGGTCCACCTCTTCGCCAAACGCCTTGGCCCGGTTGGCGGCGGCCAGGGTCTGGACATACAGCGGGTCATCCGGGCTGGTGCCCGGGTCGCCGCCGCTGAAACAAATCCGCCGCCGGCCCAGCGGCAGGCCCAGCTCCTGGCAGAAGCGGGCCTCCGACCAGCCAAACTCGGTGTACGCATAGGGCTCAAATTGGGGCGTGCCGACGACGCGCACCCGCTCCGGGGGGATCTCGGGGTAAAAGTGCAGCAGCTCAGCGCGCATCTGCGCGCTCCAGACCAGGTAATGATCAAACGAGGCGGGCATGCGGCCCTTGGAACTGAGATTATCCCAGCTGAAAATGAAGGCAACCGTCGGGATGTTGAGGGTTTTAGCGGCGGCCACCAGCGGCAGGATTTGAGCCGGGCGCTGGTGGGTAAAGAAGACGGCCGCCGGCCGGTGGGCGCGCAGGAGCGCGGCGTAAGCGGCGCTGAGGGGATGGCGGCGCACCGCCAGATCGTGGAAGCGATCCAGGAGGTGCAGGAGCGGGAGGGGGTGGGTCAGCCGGCCCGTGGCCGCAACCACGCGCTGAAAGAGGGCGGCGCGGGCGTAACCCCGGGGGCGATTACGGGCCAGGGTCCACTGCATGGCTGACGTATGATAGTGGTGGAGATGGGCAATCTCGCTCGTTTTGCGCCAGAAGCGGGCCGCCGGATTCTCGATGTAGATCGGCATTTCGTAGAGCCCGCGTCCGCGAGTGAGGGCGGGCGCCACGCCACATAAGGCGGGTGCCGGCACCCCACTGGCAATCTCGACATCCAGCCCGGCGGCGGCGGCCACCGCAAGAAAGCGGCCATGGATAAAATTGCGGATGCCCACGCCATCGGGCACGACCAGTAATAGCTGCATACCAACTCCTCAGCGGGGGGGACGGGCGGCCGCAGTTACGGCGGCCCTGGTTCTGGAGGTAAGCTATGGGCGGGGGCGCGCCCTCCCCGCATCGATCGGTGCGATATCGGCGCTGCCTCTGTGATTGAGGGCGCATCCTTGCAACGCAATCCACGCCGCAACGATAGGAGTGGCGGTCAAAAGCAGGACCTAAGTACCACCATGTCTTGCGCTCAAAAGGTGTGGCAGTCAAAAGCAGGACCTAAGTACCATAGAGCATGTCTTTCGCTCAAATTTAGACGCGGCGGGCCAATTACGGTACTATAGATCCGGGACTATGTCAAAACTATGTCAAAACCCGCTATCCATACCGCTGGCCCAGATGCTCACCGATCTGGTGACCCATTCTTCCGCCCCACCATAGAAATGAGCGAAAGGCCTGACAGAGTGCATGGCGATTACAACTGAGGAGCAATAGGCCGTTGGGGAAGCACGGCGGGGCGATCAATATATGGCGCCAGCCGCTGCTTATTGCTTAACCGTTAGAGGGTCCGCGCTTAAGGTTTGCCGCCATGCCCGCCGCCGTCGCCGGGGCTCTTGCCCTGACCCGTGCCGGTAGCGTTGCCGTTGCTTCCGCCCGTTGCGCCGCCAGCGGACGGCCCAGGCGTGAGGGCCTGGCCGGGCGGTGTGCGCTCCGCCCCGGGCGGAGTCCCACCCTGGCCCGGCGGCGTGAACTCCTGGCCGGGCGGAGTCCCACCCTGGCCCGGCGGCGTGAGCTCCTGGCCGGGCGGAGTCAATGGCGGGCCCGGCGGCGTGGGCGCGGCCACGGGCGGCGAGTCGGGGCCCGGAGATGGTTGCTGCGCGACCGGGGGGGTGCCGTGGTCGCCCGGATCCGGCCGGGGTCCTGGCGTCCGCTGCTGCCCCGGGGGGGTGCGGTCGGGGCGCGGCGTCCGCTGATGCCCCGGGGGCGTCTGCGGGGGACCGGGCGCATGCGTAGGGCGGGGCGACGCGGTGGCTTCCGGCGGCTCCGTGGCTTCCGGGGGCGCGGTCGCTTCTGGCGGCTCCGTGGCTGCGGATGATTCGGTCGGGTGCGGCGTACTGGTAACTGCCGCCGGGGTCAGTGCCCCGCCCCGGCCGAGGCGGGCGAGCAGGGCGCGGCCGGCGGTCAGGCCGCTGTCCGCCTGGGCCAGGGCGCTGGTGCCTGCCGGGCCACCCTGGCCCTCGGCCAGCGCCGGCGCGACGGCGGCCACGGCGGTCGCTTCCCGGTTCGTCACCTGGGCCAGTTGATCGACCAGGGCCGCCTGCTGGGGGCCGTTGGTCTGATCGAGGGCCGTGAGCGCGGCCCGGGTATGGGCGGCCATGTTGTCGAGCGCGACCGGCGCGAGTTGGCCCCGGTCCAGGGCCGCCAGCAGCGCGACTTCGCTGGCCCGCCGCTCGGCGAGCTGAAAATGGGTGTGGGCCGTGGCCACTGGATCGCCCGCCAGCGCCACGGCTACCGCCTCGCCGGCGAGCTTCTCGCCATAAAGGGGATCGCCCGGCAGGCTGGCGGCGGCGACGGGCGCCGAGAAGCCCAGGCCCACGCCGAGCAGCACCGCGACCGCGGCGGCGGCGCGCCAGGGCGCTGGAACGCGGCGCCCACTAGGCACCGCGGCGCGCGCCCCTTCCAGCGCCACCAGGCGCGGCCGGCCGGGCGTGACGGCGCCCCCACCCAGCGATCGGACCACCACGCGATCCGCCATCCGGGCCTGGGCCGCGGCCAGCACCCGCCCCCGCAGGGCCGCCCGCGCGCCCGACGGCGGGGCCGCAGCTCCCACGGTGCTTTGCAGGCCGGCGGCCAGGCGCAACAGCGGCTGGAGCGCGTCCCGGTGCTCCGGGTAGGCGCGCAGGCAGGCTTCGACCCCGTCCTGGGCCAGGCGGCTCATACAGTCGTCGAGTGCATCCTCAATCGGTACAGCCATCGGAAACAGCTCTCTAAATACGCCCCAAATCTTCAACCCCAGCCGGCCGGCGCAAGCGTCTTGCCCGGGGTGCCCGCTCACGCTAGCGGTTTAATTTAGTATAACGTTTCTAGTATAACGTTGCCCGCCGGTAAAAAGATAGCCCCCTTACCCGGGAGCGGCCGATTGCGGGGCGCACGATCGCCCGCGGATACACGTTATAAGGGACAGCATGGAGATACTCAACCTCGACGAATATGAAACCGTGGCCCGCGACCTCCTGCCGCCGATGGCCTTCGACTTCATCGCCGGCGGCGCGGACGATGAGATCACGCTGCGCGACAACCGGGCGGCTTTCGCCCGGCTGCGACTCCGCCCGCGCGTCCTGGCGGGCGTCGGCACGCGCAACCTGGAGACCACGGTGCTCGGGCAGCGGATTTCGTTCCCGGTGGGCGTCGCCCCGGTCGCTTTCCATCAACTGGCCCACCCCGACGGCGAGCTGGCCACCGCCCGCGCCGCGGGCGCCGCGGGGACGCTGATGTGTGTCAGCACGGCGGCCAATTATAGCCTGGAAGACGTCGCCGCCGCGGCCGGGGGGCCACTCTGGTTCCAGCTGTACTGGTACAAAGACCGGGGCCTGACCGAGGCCCTGGTCGATCGCGCGCGGGCCGCCGGGTACCAGGCGCTGCTGCTCACTGCCGACACGCCGCTGATCGGCCGGCGGGAGCGGGATATCCGCAATCGCTTCACGCTGCCCCCCGGCCTGGGCTGGAAGAACCTCGAAGCGGTGGCCTTGCGGGATTTCCCGCAAAACGTGCCCGGGTCGGGCCTGGCCGCCTACGTGG
>DATGEF010000261.1:0-12171 GCA_035310405.1 Chloroflexia bacterium
TCGCTGCGCTGCACCGCTCATGACCACGCTCGCCGACCACCTGGCGCAGCTTGTCGCCTCCGGTTTGATCCACACCGCCCCCCCGGCCCCGGAGGCCGCCTATCTCTTCCGCCACGCGCTGGTGCAGGATGCCGCGTATGCCACGCTGCTCAAGCAGGATCGCCGCCGGCTGCACCAGGCGATCGGCCAGGTCCTGGAGCAGGCGAATCCCGCGCAACTGGCCGAACTGGCGCCCACGCTGGCCGATCACTTTCGCGAAGCGGGCGACGACGGGCGCGCGTACCGCTATTTCACGCTGGCGGGGGACCAGGCCTGGACCCGGTTTGCGAACTACGAAGCCGCCCGGCACTATGCCACAGCCCTGGAGCTGGCGCCCCGGGTGGGCGCGGGCGCCGACGAGCTGGCCCATCTGTATACCCGCCGCGGCCGGGCGCTGGAGCTCGCCGGCCAGTATGACGCGGCGCTGGCCACCTATGCCGCGTTCGCCGCGTATGCCGCGGCGCAGGGCGATCGCCGGCTGGGCCTGGCCGCCCTGATGGCCACGGCGACGATCTACTCCATACCGTCGCCCAAGCACGACCTGGCTTACGGCGAGCCGCTCTGCCACCGGGCGCTCGCCCTGGCCCGCGAGCTGGACGATCGCCCGGCCGAAGCCCGCGTGCTCTGGATCCTGCTCCTGTTGCTGTCGGGCACCAGTGGGCTCCGGGCCGCCGAAGGCCTGGCCTATGGCGAGCAATCGCTGGCCCTGGCCCGGGAGCTCAACCTGCGGGAGCAAATGGCCCTGACCCTCAACGACCTCAATTACGCCTATTCCGCGGTGGGCCGGAATGACGCCGCCCTGGCCGTCGTGGAGGAAGCGACCGGACTCTGGCGGGAGCTCGGCAACCCGACGATGCTGGCCGATAACCTGACCAATGCGGCTTTTACTTACTTCTCGTTCGGCCAATATGATCGGGCACTCGGGCTGGCCGAAGAAGCCTACCAGCTGAGCACCCGCACCGGCAACGCCTGGGGCCAGGCCTATAGTCTGGGGGCGCTGGCCGCGATCAATGTCGAGCGCGGGAACCTCGGCACAGCCATCACGCAGTTGCAAGCATCGATCCCGTTGGCCGAGGCGGGTGGGTATGTGCTGGGCCGCGTCGGTAGCCCGCTGCGCCTGGCCTATGTTTACGATCTGTTGGGGGCCACGGCCGAAGCCCTGGCCTGGGGGCAGCGGGCGCTGGCCCGGGCCGACGCGCAGCTGCCCTTCTGGCGCACCCCGGCGTTGACCGTGCTGGCGCGGATACAGCTCCGCATCGGCAATCTGGCGGAGGCCGCGGCGCTGATTGCGGACGCACAGCAGAGTCGCCAGCCGGGCAGCAATATTGCCCTGCCCGGCTGGGCGGAAGCGAATCTGGCGCTGGCGCAAGGGGACTATGACCAGGTGCTTCGCTTCGTCGCGGCCTTGCTGCCCGAACTGCGGGCGGGCGGCGCCCAGCCGTTGCTGCCGGATGCGTTATACATCCAGGGCACGGCGCTCCGGCAGCTGGGCCGGCTGGCGGAAGCGCGTACCTCCCTGCAGGAAGCGCACCGGGTGGCCGAGGCCGGTAACGCGCGGCGCATCCTCTGGCGGATCTTGGACGCGCTGGCGCAACTCGCCGCCGCGGGCGGCGACCACGCGTCTGCCGCGCAGTTGCGCCGGCAGGCCCGCGCGATCGTCGACTATATTGCCCGGGAAGCTGGCGCGCCTGAGTTGCGGGCCGCGTTTCTGGCCCGCCCGGATGTCCAGGCGCTAGAGCCCGCCGCCCCGTTCGCTGCCGATGGGTGATCTAGCCTTCTGCCCTCTGTAGGACCACCCGGTTGCGTCCGGCTTGCTTGGCGTCGTAAAGGGCCGTATCGGCCTGCGCCAGCAGGGGTTCCAGGTCTACGTTGCCGGCGGGCAGGGCGGCGACCCCCAGACTAATCGTGACCTCCACGGCCCCCTGCGTGGTGGGGATCGGCGCTCCCGCGACTACCTCGCGCACCCGCTCGGCGATCTGCCCCGCGGCGGCGAGATCGGTTTCCGGTAGCAAAATGGCAAACTCTTCGCCACCCGTGCGCCCCAGCAGGTCGATCGTCCGGATATTGCTCCGGCAGCGGGCGACCACCTCCTGTAACACGACGTCGCCCACCCCGTGACCATAGGTATCGTTGACCTGCTTAAAGTGATCAATGTCGAGCACGATCGCGGTCAGCGGCCGCCCCAGGCGCCGGGCGCGGCCGAGCTCATATTGCGCCTGCATCCATAAGCCCCGGCGGTTGGCCACCTGGGTCAGTTCATCGGTGACCGCCAGGTGCTGCACGCGGGCCAACAGCTGCGCATTGGCGATGGCCGTCGCCGCCTGATCGGCCATCGCCACCAGTAACGCCAGGTCGGCCTCGGTGAAATCCGGCGCCTCGGCCCGGTTGATTGCCGTCATCGTGCCCTGGACCTGCTCCTGATAGATGAGCGGCGCGACCATGATCGCCCCGCACGCCGTGCGCCGCCGGCGCTCCTGTACGGCGGGACTTTCGCGGGCATCGGGCACCCCCTGCGGGGAAAGGGCCGCCTGCCCGGTCCGGACGACCCACCCGGTCAGCCCGTCCTCCAGCTCCGCAAACGCGACACTCGCCGTCTGGTCGGCGTCGACGCCGCCCTTGACCAGGTGCGTCACCTGCCGGGCGGCGCGGTCGAGCGTCACCAGCGTCACCCGATCGGCCGGCAGGGCCGCCGCGGTGCTGTCCACCACGGCTTGCAGGAGGTCGGCGAGGGTCCCATTGCGAATCAGGGCGCGCGCGGTGTGATAGAGCGCCTGGGTGCGGGCCAGGGCCGCGTATAATTGCTGTTCCGCCGCTTCCCGCGCCTGCAGATCCAGGCGCAGCTCGATCTCCGTGACCACCGCGGCCGTCACATCCTGCAATAGCGCCACCTGCGCCGGAGTCCAGGCCCGCGGCTGGGTATCCATCACACAACAACTGCCGAGGACTTCTCCGGCCGAGGTCACCAGCGGGATGCCCACGTAGGCCATCACCCCTGTCTCCAGGATGGTCAGGCTGTCTTGTACCAGCGGATGTATGCGGGCATCCTCGACGATAAAGGGCGCGCGCGCCTGCACGACGTGCTGGCAGAAAGAGTATGAGAGGGGGGTTTGGCGCGCGGTGGCCCAGGGCTCGGCCAGCCCGATCGCGCTCTTGAAAAATTGGCGATCGTGATCGACCAGCGAGACGAGCGCGATCGGCGCCCCTAACAGGTGGGCGGCCAGGCGGGTGAGCCGATCAAACGCTTCTTCGGGCGGGCTATCCAGCAACGCGGTTTGCCGGAGCGCGGCGAGCCGGGCCGGACTCGCCAGCGGATCGGTCGCGGGTGCAGACGTGGACATCGGGCAGAACCTTACCCCCTGGACACCGCTGCTTCCAGGCTGCTATGGAGGGTGACCTCCATCATCGGATTACCGCGACGGCCAAGCCGAGTCCGTTACTGCGCAACAGCAACGCTATCCTATGTTGTTTCCTCGCGGCAGGGTAGTTTGGATCTTGATCTATTGTAGCAGGCTTGTCAAGAGCGCTACAATTCCTCTTGGTTGCAACCGCTGCGCCACGGGTGTACAATACCGCCCATGACCCCGGCGCGAGGGTGCTCGGCAGATTTTGGCCAAGCGATTGGTATCTGCTGATTCCAGCACGCGCCGCGTCTGTGGGAGAGGGCGCGGCCCTCGAAGCTCTCGCGCTACGCGGCGGGAGCCGACCGCGGGCGAGTGGGGGCGCCGCCGTCTACGCGGAGGTAAGGCGGATTCGTCGAGGGCAGAGCCCTCTCCCACAGCTCCAGCCTGGGCGCCGGGCGGACGGGCACATAGCTGCCGAGCACCCCGGCGCCGAGCCCGCCGCGCGGTAGAAGGGACCTGTTGCTAATGCGGCACCGCGTGCGGGATGCGCAAGACTCTGGCTATCCATCACCCGCCGCCCTGCGCGCGGCAATCCGCGCCGGGGAGTTCAGCGGGCCCACCGCCGGGCAGGCGCCCGGCTTCGCCCAGGCCAACCTGGTGATCCTGCCCGCCGCCGAGGCGGCCGCCTTCCGCGCCTTTTGCGATCGCAACCCGCGCCCCTGTCCCGTGCTGGAGGTGACGGCGCCCGGCGACCCGGTCCCGCACCACCTGGCGCCCGCCGCCGACCTGCGCACCGACCTGCCCCGCTATCGGGTCTACCGCGACGGCGTGCTGGTCGCCGAGCGCACCGCCATCCGCGACCTCTGGCGTGCGGACCTGGTCGCCTTCCTGATCGGCTGTAGCTTCACTTTCGAGAGCGCGCTGCTGGCGGCCGGGATACCGGTGCGCCATATCGAGCTCGGCTGCAACGTGCCGATGTACCGCACCAACCGGCCCTGCACCCCGGCCGGCCGTTTTGCCGGCCCGCTGGTGGTCAGCATGCGCCCCTTGCCGGCCGGCCTGGTCGCGCAAGCGACCGCGATCACCGGGCGCTACCCGCGCATGCACGGGGCACCCATCCACGCCGGCGACCCGGCGGCCCTCGGCATCGCCGACCTGGCCCACCCGGACTATGGCGACGCCGTGCCCCTCTATGCGGGGGAGCAGCCGGTGTTCTGGGCCTGCGGGGTCACGCCCCAGGCCGTGGCCGTGGCGGCCCGCGTGCCCTTGATGATCACCCACGCCCCGGGGCACATGTTTGTCGGCGATCGCACAGACGCCGAGATCCTCGATGCGCGCCGCGAGGCGTGAATATCCACCTTGACAAACATTGAACAAAGCATTATAATCAGTAGATAGCATTCATACCAGGGATTGCTGCTTAATGGGCTGGTAATGTATTTTATTAGCAGAAAATATAAGATCTGTCATTCTGAGCGCAGCGAAGAATCCGCTGGGGCGCGCCCCCGTGGCCCTATACGCATCAACCGAAGAGGCAGGGGGCCGTTAGGAGACGACGTGCGGCGACCCGCCCCAGCCGTCTCCTAGTGCAAGTTCCGAAGACCTGTTGGGGTTCGGTACCGAGGAGTGAGCACCCCCAGGTGCGAACGCGGGTGGGGCAACGTTCGCACGTAGGCGTGCTCACTCCTCATTAACCCAACAGGTCGCTTGCGGCCGCACTAGGGACACCCGTCAGCCCGCGGAGGCGGGCTTCGTACCCGTAGCCGCGGCTTCAGCCGCTCGGCGTCCCGCCCCAGGACTGTGCTGCTCGCTTCGGTTGCTGCTTATGGGGCGCGCACCTGTGGCCCCAACGGAGAGTCTGGGGGCGGCGGGGCCGGCAGGCGGTTACTGGGCCAACAGTCCGCCTGCTCCGATCAGATCCACGGGGCAACGGATTCTTCGCTGCGCTCAGAATGACAAATTCTGAGACATCTTTGCTAATATTTATATCTATACATGATCGTGGTGCAAGGGACAAGGCTAGTGGCTGATTTTCTGTCGCATACAGAGGATCAAGCGGGTACAGTTAGCGAAAGGGATACGGGGATGTTGTTGTTAGTCGGGGGCACCGGGTTTGTCGGCAGCTATTTATTGGAGGCGCTCGATCAGCAGGGGCGCCGCGACCAGGTGCGCATCCTTGTCCGCAGCGCGGCCAAGCGGCAGGCCCTGGAGGCGCAGGGCTGGGCGACCGCCGCGGGCGACCTCATCCAGCCCGCGACCCTGGCCCCGGCCCTGGCAGGCGTCGACACCGTGATCAACCTGGTGTCGATCATCCGCGAGAAGAATGGACAAACCTTTGCCGGCGTGATGGGCAGCGGCCCGCGCCACCTGGTCGACGCGGCCCGGGCCGCGGGCGTCACGAAGTTTGTTTACATGAGTGCCCTCGGCACGAGCGCCACCTCGGTCACGCTCTCGCAATACTACAAATACAAGTGGGCCAGCGAAGAGTACTTGCGCCAGAGCGGCATCCCCTTCATTATCTTCCGCCCCTCGTTCCTGATCGGACCGGGCGGCGAGTTCACGGCCCTGCTCAACACGCTTACGCTGCTGCCCCTGGTCAACGTCCCGGGCCCCGGCACGTACCCGGTGCAGCCGATGTATGTCCGCGACCTGGCGCGCTACGTCGTCCAGATGTTGGACGATCCGCGCGCCCTGAACCAGACGCTGGAGATCGGTGGGCCGGAGACTTTCACATACAACACCATGATCCGTAAGACGCTGGCGGCCAAAGGCAAAAAGGGCATCCTGATCCATATGCCGCTGCCGCTGATGCGCCTGGTCGTGCCCGTGCTCGACAAGCTGCTGCCCGCCCTGATCACCCAGGACCAGTTCAACATGCTGCTCAAAGGCAGCGCCACCAAAGACACGCGCCTGGCCGATTGGGGGGGCTTCCCACGCACCCCCTTTGTCGAGGCCATGCGCATCGGGGTCGAGGGGCTGCCGCCCCCCACTGCCCGCAAATAGCCACCCTTGCCGCCACCGGCGCAACCTGCTATCATAGGCTATGACTCAGCCCGACACTCTCCCCCCGGCCCCGGGCGGGCGGGCCACCCCGATCGATCCGGGCCAGCTGGCCCGCGACCTGGCGGCGCTGGTCGGCCCCGACGCC
Organism: Chloroflexia bacterium; assembly: GCA_035310405.1. GTDB lineage: Bacteria > Chloroflexota > Chloroflexia > QHBQ01 > JAICKM01 > JAICKM01. The sequence goes on from DATGEF010000261.1 coordinate 6,529, forward strand.
GTGCTGCACCGGACGTACGACCTGCGGCTCTATGCCTATGACGGATCGATCGCCGTCCATTTGCCGGAAGCGGTCGTCTTCCCGACGACCACCGCCCAGGTGGCGGCGATCGTCCGCTACTGCAACCGCGAGCGGCTCTGCTTTACGGCCCGCGGCGCCGGCACCGGCCTGAGCGGCGGGGCCATCCCCGTGCGCGGGGGCGTGCTGGTGGCCTTCACGCGCATGAACCGCATCCTGGCCATCGACCCGGAGAACCGGCGCGCCGTCGTCCAGCCCGGGGTGGTCAATCTCCACCTCTCGCAGGCCACCGCCGCGCACGGCCTCTATTACGTGCCCGATCCCTCCAGCCAGAAGGCCTGTACAATTGGCGGCAACGTCGGCGAAAACAGCGGCGGGCCGCACACCTTGCTCTATGGCGTGACAACCAACCATGTGCTCGGCCTGGAGGTAGTGACCCCGGACGGGGAGATCCGCCGCTTCGGCGGGGCCGGGGCGCCCGATGGCCCGGGCTACGACCTCTGCGGCCTCTTCGTCGGCAGCGAGGGCACGCTGGGACTGGTCACCGAAGTCACCGTCCGCCTGACGCCGCTGCCGCCGGGGGTGCGCACCTTCCTCGCCGTCTACGACGACATCCCGACCTGCTCCGACGCCGTGTCGGCGATCATCGCGGCCGGCATCGTCCCAGCGGCCCTGGAGCTGATGGACAACCTGACGATCCGCGCCGTCGAGGCGTCCCTGCACGCCGGCTACCCGATCGACGCCGCTGCGGTGCTGCTGATCGAGATCGAGGGCTTTCCGCAAGCCCTGGACGAGCAAGGGGCGGCGATCGAAAGGATCTGCCGCGGGTCGGGCGCCCGCGTCTTCCAGGCGGCCCGCGACGCCGCCGAGCGCGACCTGCTCTGGAAGGGCCGCAAAGGGGCGCTGGGGGCGATGGGCCAGATGACGCCCGATTACTATGTCTGCGATGGCGTGGTGCCGCGCAGCACGCTCCCCGCCGTGCTGGCCCGGGTTGCCGAGCTCTCCGCCGAGTACGGCCTGCTCGTCGCCAACGTCTTCCACGCGGGCGACGGCAATCTCCACCCGCTGGTGCTCTTCGACTCCCACCGGCCGGGCGCGACGGAAACCGCCGTGCGGCTCGGCACGGCGATCATCGAAGTCTGCGCCGCCGCCGGCGGATCGCTCTCCGGCGAGCACGGGATCGGCACCGAGAAACGCGATATGATGTGTTTCGTGTTTAATGAGGGCGAGCTGGCGGTGATGCGCCGGGTGCGTGCGGCGTTCGACACCCAGGGCCTCGCCAATCCCGCCAAAGTGCTGCCGACGCCGGGCCGCTGCGGCGAGACGCGCATCCTGCCGCCGGGCGGCGCCCAGGAGCACTATGTGCGCGAAGGCGTGGGCCAGGCATGGTAGGCACCGCCCGGGGGGCGCTCGACGCGGTCGCCGCCGATCTGCGGGCGGCCTGGGACGCGGGCACCCCGATCGCGATCCAGGGCGGGGGCACCAAGGCGGACCTGGGCAATCCCGGGCGGCCGGACGCCCGCGTCGTCGCGACGCGGGGCCTGGACCGCCTGGTCGCCTATGAGCCGAGCGACCTGACCGTGACCGTCGAGGCCGGGCTGCCCTGGGCGACCCTCCAGGAGACGCTCGCCGCGCGGGGCCAATGGCTGCCCCTCGACCCGCCGGCCCTGCCCGGCGCGACCGTCGGCGGCACGGTCGCCGCCAACGTGAGCGGCCCCAAGCGGCTGCAATACGGCACCCTGCGCGACCTGGTGATCGGCTGCCGGTTTCTCCTGGCCGACGGCAGCGCGGGACGGAGCGGCGGGCGCGTGGTCAAGAACGTCACCGGCTACGACATCCACAAGCTGCTGATCGGCTCGCTCGGCACGCTGGCCCTGATCACGGAGGTCAGCTTCAAGATCTTGCCGCGGCCCGCGGCGAGCGGCTGGCTGGCGGCCGCCTTCGCCACGCCGGAGGGCGCGCTGGCGGCGGCCCGGGACCTGGCCCGGAGCGATCTCAGCCCGGCGGCCCTGGAGCTGGTCGACCCGGACGCGCTGGCGCACCTGCCGGCCGGGCTGCCGGCGGCCACAACCGTGCTGCTCGTGGCGGCCGATGGCCTGGCGGTGGCCGTCCGGCGGCAGCTGGCCGGGCTAGCCGCGATCTGCCGGACGCAGGGCGCGACCACCGTGACCCCCGTCGAGGATGCCGCGGCCACCGCGGCCCTCTGGCAGGGCCTGCGCGACCTGAGCCTGGCCGACCCCGGGTGGAACCTGCGCTTGCGCTGGGGCGTGCTGCCCGCCGATCTACCAGCGGCCTGGGCCGCGGCCCGCGCCCTCGCCGCGCACCTGGCCGTCGCCGCGACGCTGCACGCGCGGGCGGGCACGGGCCTGGTCTACCTGTATGCGGCCCTGCCCGCCGCCCAAGCGGCCGCGGCCGCCACGGCGATCGGGCCGGCCCGGGCCGCCGCCGAGCAGCGGGGGGGCAGCCTGGTCGTCGAAACGGCCCCGCCCGCCGTCAAAGCCGGCGTCGACGTCTGGGGCCAGGGCGCCGGGGCGGCCAGTTTGCCGGCCATGCAGGCGCTCAAGCAGAGTCTCGATCCCCGCCAGTTACTCAACCCCGGCCGCTTCGTCGGCGGGCTCTAGGAGCACGGTATGGACCCGCAGCCAACCCCCCCGCGCGGCCAAGGGGCGCCAATCACGCTCTCGCCCTATGGGGGGAGCCCGATCCTGAACATCATCACCGAGAAGCAGCTGCGGACCTGCGTGCATTGCGGGCTCTGTCTCAGCTATTGCCCGACCTACCGGGCCAACAGCCTGGAAGCCGACTCGCCGCGGGGCCGCATTTTCCAGATCCGCGAACTGGCCGCGGGCACCGTGGCGCCCGACGATCCCGACTTGCGCCAGCACCTCGATCTCTGCCTGGGCTGCCGCGCCTGTGAGACGGCCTGTCCCAGCGGGGTGCCGTATGGCGCCCTGATCGAAGCGGCGCGCGCCCAGCTCCCGCCGCGCACCACAGCCGAGCGGGTCACCCGCCGGGCAACTCTCGGCTTCCTCTTTATGCATCCCTGGGCCATGCGCGCCGCCGGGCTCGGGCTGCGCCTGTACCAGCGCAGTGGCCTGCGCGCCCTGGTGCAGCGTAGCGGCCTGCTGCGGTTGCTGCCGGGCGGCCTGGCGGCCCAGGAGGCGCTGCTGCCGGTGGCGCAGGGGGGCCTGCGCAAACGCCCGCTGCCCGTGCGGCGCAAAGAGGGCGCGCCGCCGCGCTACCGGGTGGCCCTGTTGACCGGCTGCATCCAGGATGAGCTCTTCCGCGGCGTCAACGTCGCGACCGCCCGGGTGCTGGCCCGCAACGGCTGCGCGGTCGGGGTCCCACCGCAGGTGCATTGCTGTGGCGCCCTGCACTCGCACATCGGTGAGCGCACTGCGGCGCAGCAGCTGGCGCGGACCAATATTGCCGCCTTCGAGGCCACGGGCGCCGATTACTATATCGTCAACGCCAGCGGCTGCGGCGCCCAGCTCAAGCAGTATGATCACCTGCTGCACGACGACCCCGCGTACGCGGCGCGGGCGGCCCGCTTCGTCGCCCGCGTCCGCGATTTCGCCGAGCTCCTGGTCGAGATCGGCTTCCAGCCGCCGGCCGGGGCCCTGCCGCTGCGTGTCACGTACCAGGACGCCTGCCACCTCAAGCACGGCCAGAAGATCGCCGCCCAGCCGCGCGCCCTGCTGCGCGCCATCCCGGGGCTCACCCTCGTCGAGATGCAAGACAGCGATACCTGCTGCGGCAGCGCGGGCATCTACAACATCACGCAGCCGGCCATGTCCGCCACCGTGCTGAGCTGGAAAACGGAGCATATCGGCAACACCCACGCCGACCTCGTCGTCGCCTCCAACCCGGGCTGCGCCATCCAGATCGCCCACGGCCTGCGCCAGGCCGGCCGCCCCCTGGAGGTGCTCCACCTTGCCGAGTTGCTGGAGCGTGCCTACCAGGCGGCGCCGCCCGCCGCTGTGTAACGCTAACTCACCGCCCTTCAAGGGAGTAGCTAAAAAGGAGTATCGAACGGTGACCCCACTCTTCAACTGGAAAACAACCGCGTTGGTCGTGATCGACTTGCAGAAATGGATTCAAGGAAATCAGTATGCGCCCCATTCCGCAGAGCAGGTGGTCGCGCGCGCCGCCGAGCTTGTTGCGGCGTTCCATACCCACAACGCCTTTGTAGCGCTCGTACACGTGTCGACCGCCGATGGGCAGGACCTGCTCCATCCCATGTTGGATCAGGAAGCACCCCGCCTGAATTTTGTGGAAGGGTGGGACGAGATTGTTCCCGCGCTGGGCGCAAACACGACGGATCATCGGGTGACCAAGAAGCAATGGGGAGCTTTTTACGGAACGGACCTCGATTTGCAACTCCGCCGGCGGGGGATCACGACGATCGTGCTGTGCGGGATTTCTTCCGGGCTGGGTGTGGACACCACGGCGCGCGAGGCATTTCAGCAGAGCTATCACGTCATTTTTGCCATCGACGCCATAACCGCATTCACCCAGGCGGAACATGAGCACGTCCAGAATTTCATATTCCCGAGAATTGGCCGCCTGCGCACGACCCGGGATATTGTTGATAACCCCCACGAATAAAGCGTATGGTGCGGTGCGCGAGCAGCGGTGCCACATCGGCCACCACAGCCAGGTGCGCCGGCGCCGCCGGCTCAGCGATCGAGACGCGTGGTGGGATGTTCGTACTCACGCAGCGGGCGTTTGAGATACAATTGGTGGTTGACATGGTTGCCGCCGCCCCCATAGGCCGGCACGACTGCGATCAGCTCCCAGCCGTCCGCGCCCAACTGGGCCAGGAGGGTATCCTCCGGTACGAACTGGCCGGGCTCCGGGTAATGCTTGATCCGGAAGGTTTCCTGTTTCTCGCGCTCCGCATACAGGCTCAGGTACTCCCACATCGACCGTTCCTCCTTGTGTTGCAGCCATAAATCCCCAATAACGCAAAAATCATCCCCGGGGGCCGGTCCCTTTACCCCTCCAGGGCAAGGGCGATCGCCGCGTCGAGGGGCAGGGCCGCGCCGGCGGCTTCGGCGGCCGCCCACGCCGCCGCTGATAAGGCCGCGCGGGCGGGGGCCAGGGTCGCGGCGTCGATCGCCGTTTGCCCGATCGGCAGGCGGTCGGCGATGGCCGCGCGCAACGCGGCCGCGGCCCCCGCCAGCCGGGCCGCTCGCTCTGGCGCACCCCGGCCGGCCGCCACCCCCGCCAGCCCGATCAGGCAGACGGCGATCTGGGGCTTGACCGTGCGCCGGCCGAACCAGCCCAGGGCCTCGCGGAACAAGGCGCCGGCCCGGAGATAGGCGCCCTGCTCCAGCGCCACCCGGCCGAGCCCGGCCAGCGCCCGCGCCTCCATGATCTGGCTGCCGATGGCGCGGGCCACCGCCAGCATCTCGGTCAGCAGCGTCTCGGCCCGGGCGAGGTCGCCCTCCATGCGCGCGAGCTCGCCCAGGTCGGACAGGGAGCCGGCGATCCCAGACTGATCGCCGAGCTGGCGGCGCAGGGCCATGCATTCCTCATAGAGCGGCCGCGCGCCGACGTAGTCGCCCTGCTGGAGCGCGATGCTCGCCAGGTTGCCCACCGCGAGCGCCTGGCCGCCGAGAT
>DATGEF010000262.1:0-2750 GCA_035310405.1 Chloroflexia bacterium
GGCCGCGCACCGGCGCTGGGTCGGGCGCGCGCGGGACACTCCCGACCGGGACGCCCGGGAGCAGGAGCTGCCGCATGACCGATCGCCGCGTGGTCATCACGGGCCTGGGGGCCATCACGCCGCTGGGCCATACCGTCGCCGAGTTTTTCACCCGCCTGGTCGGCGGCCAGACCGGGGTCGGCCCGCCCACCCATTGGGCGGCGGGACAGGGGCTCCTGCCGGCCGCCGCCGAGGTCCGCGACTTCGACGCGACCGCCTACGGCCTCAGCGCCCGCGACCTGCGCATCCTGGGCCGCGGCCCCCAGTTCGCGCTCGCCGCCGCCGAGATGGCCGTCCAGGACGCCGGGCTCGATCTGCCGCGCCAGGACGTGCGCGGCGGGCCGCGGGTCCCCCACCGCTGGGACCGCTACGGCGTGGCGATCGGCACCGCCTTTCCCGGCACCGAGATCCTCGCCACCCAGCTCAGCCAGCTCAGCAGCCGCGGCGCCCGGGGCGTCTCGCCCCACCTGTTCAACATGACCCTGCCCAACGCGGCCACGTCGGTCGTCTCGATCCGCTTCGCCCTGGGCGGGCCCCTGGTCACCGTCAGCGGGGCGACGGCGGCCGGCGCCGAATCGATCATCGCGGCCTACGAGAAGATCCGGGCCGGCCGCGCCGACCTGATGCTGGCGGGAGGGGCCGAAGCGGCGGTCACGGCGATCATTGCGGCGGGCTTTGCCCAGAACCAGACCGGCGCGCGGAGTGGCCGTTGCCGGCCGTTCGATCGCCGCCGCGACGGCACGCTGCTGGGGGAGGGCGCCGCCGTGTTCGTGCTCGAAGACCTGGCCCTGGCCCAAGCCCGCGGCGCGCGGATCTACGGCGAGATCCTGGGGTATGGCCAGCGCGCCGACGGCTACGATCTCACCGATATCCCGATCGCGACCGCGCCCGGGCTGACGGGGTGCCTGCGCGAGGCCCTGGCCGATGCCGGCCTGGCCCCCGCCGCGGTCCAGTATGTCAACGCGCACGGCACGGGCACCGTGATGAACGACCAGGCCGAAACCCAGGCCCTCCAGCGCGTGTTTGGCGCCCATGCGCCAGACCTCTGTGTCAGCAGCATCAAAGGCAGCGTCGGGCACACCCTCGGCGCGGCGGGGGCGATCGAGCTGCTCGCCACGCTGCTGGCCTCCTGCTACGACTGGGTGCCGCCGACCTATGGACTGGAGGAGCCTGAGGCCGCGGGCGCGCTCCGCTTTGTCCTGGGCGCCGGCCTGCGGACGCGGGTGGATCACGCACTCTCGATCAGCGTCGGCATGGGCGGCGGCAACGCGGCCATCGTCGTGCGCGGCGCGAAGCAACCCGGGGGGCCGGCATGACCGAGCCGGCCCCGCCGCGGTTCGTCCCGGCGGCCCCCGCCGTGGCCGAGATCCGGGTCAGTAATTCCCGCTTCCTCGCCCAGGCCGCCCCAACGGCCACGGTCGCGGCGGCACGGGCCTTCATTGCCGCGCTGCGCACCGCCCAGCCCGAGGCCAGCCACCATGTCTACGCCTACTGCATCGGCCACGGCGCGACGACGACCGAGGGCCAGAGCGATGCCGGCGAGCCGCCCGGCACCGCCGGCCGCCCGGTTCTGGCGGTTGTGCGCGGCAGCGGGCTCGGCGACATCACCGTGGTGGTCGCCCGCTATTTTGGCGGCACGTTGCTGGGCACCGGCGGCCTCGTGCATGCCTACGGCGAGGCCGCAAAGGCGGTGCTCGCCGGGCTGCCGCGCGCCGAGAAAATCGCCCGCGCCCAGCTGGCGGTGACCGTGCCCTACGCGGCCTACGAGATCACCTGCCGCCTGGCGGCCGCTCACGCCGGGGAGCTGAGCGGTGAAGTCTTCGCCGCCGACGTCGCCATGCAGATTCGGCTGCCCGCCGCCCAGGTCGCGGCCTTCACCGCCGCCCTGGCGGAGGCGACGGCCGGGCAGGCGCGCCTGGTGGCCGTCGATCCCGACTAGCACGCAGCAGCCCAGCCCCACACGATCTGCATGCCCTCTCCATCAGTTCTCCATACCCGCTTGCTACACTAACACCATCGACCAATAGACCCCGCGGCGCCTGCCCTCTGCCGGGGCCGCAACACACGAAATATATGCTCCGGCATCTGCCGCAGCAACTGCGATGTAAGCGCTATTATAAGCGATTAGGAGAGAGAAGATGGACATGAAACGTTACCTGGTCCTCGCCGGCCTGCTCGCCGCCCTCGGCGCCGGCGCCCTCGGCACCCAGGTGGCCGGCGCCCAGACGACGGGGCCGGCCGCAGTCGCCACCGCGACCGCCCTCCCGGCGGGGGGGACCGGCACCCCGAGTAATCCCGGCATCGGCGGCGATGCGCCGGCTCCGCCCGAGTATCCGGCGGATCAGGGCCCCCCGCCCGCGCAGGAGTCGCCGCTGGCGATCATCGCCGGCAAGCTGGGCCTGACCGAAGATGCCGTGCGCACGGCGCTGGAGAATAACCAGTCGGTGGCCCAGTTGGCGACGGCGCATAACGTGGCGCTGAGCAGCCTGGTCGACGCCGTGGTCGCCGACCCGGCCACGCACCTGGCCCAGCAGGTCAAGGACGGCCAGCTGACCCAGGCCGAGGCCGACCAGCGCCTGGCCGACCTGCGCAGCCGCACCACCGCCGATTTCCAGCGCCCCGGCCTGCCGCCCCCGCCCCACCCGCCCGGCGATCGCCCGGGCCCCGGCCAGCCGGGCGATGGCCGCGAGTCGCCGCTGGCGATCATCGCC
>DATGEF010000263.1:0-4996 GCA_035310405.1 Chloroflexia bacterium
CGCGCGGTAATAGCCGAACTTCGCGCCGCGATCATAGGCTTCAGTGGAGGGGGAGAGCACCTCGACGATCAGTGTCGGATTCAGCAGAGTATCTACCTGGGCATCTTCAAACTGCGGCTCGCCGCAGACGACCACGATGTCTGGATAGGTATACATCCCTTGCGCCTGGACCTTGACGCGCAGGTCGCTGGCGTGGGCCGTACAGGGCCGGTCCAGCAGTTGGGTACTCAGCACCCGCAAGAGATTCGTGTTAATCAGGCTGTGCTCCCAACTGACGCCGCTCATGGCGACGATCTGCCCGGCGAGATATTCGCTCTTATAGTCTGCCTGGCGCTCGTAGGCCAGGTATTCTGCGGGTGTATAGGAATGCGGACGGATGGGCGCGGCCATGGGGGCTCCTCTTCGGGGGAGGGGGTCAGAGCATGAGCGCGACCTGGATACTCGCCAGGTGCCCCAGCGTGTGCCCGATCAGCAGGTACTCCACTAATTGGTGGACGCTGGTCGGCTGGGGGCCGAAGATCGGGATCACCGCGGTCTGATCCAGCTGCGGATCAGTCAGGGCCTGCACGAAGTCCGTCGCGGCGTGGCTGGTCTGCCGCAGCAGATCCAGCGTTTCCGCCTGGCCGACCTGGGCATATTCTTGCGCATGCCGGGCGTTGGCATGATCCAGCATGTCCCGGGTTAGCGGCGGCGGCGGCTGCCCGGCCACCACTTGCGTAATCAGGGCCGTGATATTGCGGTCCCCCAGGGCCAGGTGGTGGACGAGCACCCCGACCGTCCGGGCTTCGTTGGCGCAGACCGTCTGCCACTGGGCGGGGCTACAGTTGCCGGCGACGGCCAGCAGGTCCTGGGTCGCCTGGGTGAACTGATCGGCCAGGGCGCGGGCGCGGGCATCGGATGGGATTGCCGCCATAAGTCAGGTCTCCTCGATCGGGTGCTGGGGCTGCCTGGGCCACGATCCGGCCGCATACGATCCAGCACTCACCAGAGTATACACGATTTCACCATCCGCGGCGCGACAATCCGCAGGCCCGCACCGCCGGTAGCCATCACCCGGACGGGACCAGCACCAGGCTGACCAACATGCCGAGCACGGCCAGGATGATGACCGCGACGCCCAGCCCAGCCACGCCGTTGAATAACCGGGTATTGGCATAACGGCCCATCACCTCGCGGTTGTTGGCGATCAACAGGATGAAGATCAGCTCGACCGGCAAGAGCACGCCGTTGACCACCTGCACGAACAACAGCAGCGCGACAATCGGGATCCCAGGGATCATGGCCACCACCGCACCGAGGGCGACGAGCGCGGTAAACAGGCCCATGAACACCGGCGCCTGCCGGAAGCTGAACGACACCCCGCGCTCCAACCCGATGGCTTCCGTGACGGCATAAGCCGTGGCCAACGGCAGCACCGCCGCGGCCAGCATGGAGGCCCCGAACAGGCCCACGCCGAAGAGCAGCTGCGCGGACGGCCCGGCGATCGGCTCCAGGGCTTTGGCGGCGTCCGCGGCGGTCTGCACTTGCTGGTGATGCACGAAGAGGGTCGCCGCCGTGGCGATAATGATAAAGATCGAGACGACGTTCGAGAAGAGGCCGCCGATAATCACGTCGAAGCGCTCATAGGGGTAACGCGACGGCGTAACCCCCTTTTCGACCACGCTCGCCTGCTGATAGAGCTGCATATACGGCGTGATCGTCGTGCCGATCAGCGCCACCAATGTCGACAGATAGCCCATGGCGCCGAGTTGCGTCAGGTCGGGGATCACCAGGGCGTGGCCGATCGTGCCCCAGTTGGGCTGGATGATAAACACGGTCACCACATAGCTCAGGAAGACCAGCGAGAGGGCGATGAACAGTTTTTCGACCCGCGCATACGAGCCCTGGGTCACCAACCACCAGACCAGGACGGCCAGGGGCGGCACGGCAAGCCAGCGCGGGATGCCGAACAACTCGGCCGCCGCGCCCAGCCCCACGAATTCGGTGATGGTGACCCCCGTGTTGGCGACGAAGAAGACGAGCGTGGCAAAGGCCGCCCAGCGCAGCCCGAACTGCTCGCGGATCAAGTCGGCCAGGCCCTTGCCGGTGACCGCGCCCATGCGGGCACACATCTCCTGCACCAGGATCAGCAGCACGGTGATGACGACCATCACCCACAACATGCTGTAGCCGAACTGCGCCCCGGTGCTGGCATAGGTGGCGATGCCCCCCGCGTCGTTCCCGGCGGCCGCGGCAATGATGCCGGGCCCGAGCGCGGCCAGGTAGGGCCACCACCGCCGGCGCCGCAGGCGGGTGATCCGCCCGGGCAGGCCGCGGCCGGACGGGCGGTTGAGCGGGCTGGGCGCGGGGGCCGCGGAATAGGCGGCCGGGTCCGGTAGCATCGGGGTCAGATCCTCCCGGCCGCCCTAGCCCAGGACCCGGGGCAGGCGGCGCTGCCAGCCGGCCGGCAACAGCACGTCCAGCGCGTCGTCGACGGTCACCACCCCCAGGATGGCCCCGGCTGCGTCCACCACGGGCAGCCCCAGCAGGTTATATTCGGCCATGATCCGCGCCACTTCCGCCGCGGCCGTCTCGGCGGTGACCATGCGCACGGCCGGCGCCATCAGCGCCGTCAGCGGGGTCGTGGGCTCGGCCAGCAACAGCTCACGCAAGCTGAGGACGCCGACCAGCCGATCGTGGTCGGCCTGTTCGACAATATAGATGTAGTACACCAGTGTCGCCCGCGCCAGCGCCGGGGCCTCACGCAAGCGCCGGATCAACTCGCCGGCCGACCAGGCGGTGGCGGCACGCAGGAAGCGCGTAGTCATCATGCCTCCCGCGGTGTGATCGGGATAATGTAGCAACATGCGCACCGGGTCGCCGGCGGCCGGCGCCATCTGCGCCAGCAACGCCGCCGTGCGGGTGTGCGGCAAGTCGCCAAGCAGATCGGCGGCGTCGTCGGGGTCCATTTCTTCGAGAATATCGGCGGCCCGGGTATCGGGCAGGAATTCGAGCAGATCGACCTGGCGATCGGCGGGCAGCTCTTCCAGGACGTCGGCCGCCCGGGTGTCTGCCAGCGCCGCCAGCAGATCGGCGGCCTCGCGGATACTGATCTGCTCGGTCAGGTGGGCGATCTCGACGGGGTGGAGGCGGTTGAGGTCCAGGTGCCGCGCGTCCGTCCCCAGCACCCCGGTGGCGACGATCTCCAGCTGCGCCCAGGGCACGAGATGGACGGCCACACGCAGGCCCAGCCGCCGCGCCAGGCGGGGGGGGATTCCCAGGCGGCGCAGCATGCCGCGCACGCCGATGTCCGCCCCCTGCAGCACCCACTCGCCGGGGGGCGTGGACACCGCGGGGGCATCCGCGACCAGATCGGGCGGGCCGGGCGGGCCCAGCAGCACGTCGTTGACGCGCCGGACCTGCTGGCTCGCCATGTCGATGACCTGCCGGTCCCAGAGGTCTTTGACGAGCCGCAGCTCGCGGTCGCCGCGCTGGTACGGATCGCGGGGCAGGGCCGCGGCATCCACGGTCACGGCGCCCGGGGCCAGCCGGGTGAAGCGCGCGGCCGGCACGAGCACCCCGGGGCCGCGCCAGCCCGTCCGCACCAGCAGTCCGTGCAGCCGCGGCGGAGTATCGGCGGCGTCGGGACCGGCCAGCGCGACGACGGCGTCGACCACCCGCGCGCGGGTCGCCCCCTGCGCCGTGCGGACCGGCTGATTCAGCAGCTCGGAGAGATATACCATGTCGTGTATAACCACACAGAGCACACTATGTGACACGCCACGGGCGGCAATCTGGCCGAAGTTTGCGGGCGCGGGTTGCAGTGGCGGGGCAACCGTGGTATGCTAGCCCGGGCGAGCGCCGCGGGCGCCGCCGTTAGCCACCCGAGAGGAGTCACTATGCTGACCATTGATTTGACCGGCCGCCGGGCCTTCGTGGCCGGAGTGGCCGACGACGCCGGCTATGGCTTCGCCATCGCCCGCGCGCTGGCCGAGGCGGGCGCGACCCTCGTGCTGGGCACCTGGCCGCCGGCGCTGTCGATCTTCCACAAGCTCATCGAGCGGGGCTCCCTGGACGAGTCGCGGCGCCTGAGCGACGGCCGGCAGATGGCGTTCGAGGCGATCTACCCGCTCGACGCCGCGTTTGATACGCTCGCCGACGTGCCCGCCGAGACCCAGGCCAACAAACGCTACCAGGGCCTGGGCGACTACACGATCGCCGGCGTCGCCGCCCAGCTGGTGGCCGATTTCGGCGCCCAGCCGCTGGATATCGTCATCCACGCGCTGGCCAACGGCCCCGAGGTGAAAAAAGCGCTGCTGGAGACCAGCCGCGGGGGCTACCTGGCCGCCGTGAGCGTGAGCGCGTACTCGCAGGTCGCCCTGGTCCAACGCCTCGCGCCGCTCATGCGGCCCGGCGGCGCCTTCCTGTCCCTGACCTACCTGGCGAGCCAGCGGGTCATCCCGGGCTATGGCGGCGGGATGTCGGCCGCCAAGGCCGCGCTGGAGAGCGATACGCGCACCCTGGCCTACGAGGCGGGCCGGCGCCACGGCGTGCGGGTCAATTGCATCTCGGCCGGGCCCCTCGCCTCGCGGGCCGCGCGCGCCATCGGCGGCATCGAAACCATGGTCGACTATGTCGCCGCCAACGCACCCATTCCCCGGCCGATCGACGCCGCCGAAGTCGGGGCGGCCGCCGCCTTCCTCTGCAGCCCGCTCGCCAGCGGCATCACCGGGGAGGTGCTCTTTGTCGACCGGGGCTACAACGTGATGGGCATGCCCGCGCACGAAGGCGGCCTGGGCGGCGGCTGAGGCCCCGCCGCCGCGACTCGTCGGGTGGGGCGCGACCTGCTATAATTGGCCGGGGGTGGCCCCGCAACCGAGAGACTTTTTGTGGGCGCCGGCTACCTCCGGGGGATCCGCTGCATGTACTTCGCCCGCCGGCTGCCACGCTTCCCGCAGCCCCGGACTCTGACCCTCCAGACCACCTTGCTGTTTCTGGTCAGCATCCTGCCGGTGCT
>DATGEF010000264.1:0-2546 GCA_035310405.1 Chloroflexia bacterium
GCTAGGCCGGCGCGGGGGAGCGGGGCCGCCGCGATCCCGGCCGGGACGGGCACCCGGTGGCCGCTGATGGCCGCCGGCGGGCTCAGCCGGATCGTGGGCCGGCCACCCCGGATCTGTTGGCGGTCGCGCTCCCAGAGGGAGGGTCGCGCGACCGGGGTGGCCGCCACCCGTTGCATGACCCGGGCCTGGAAGTCCACCGGGGGCGGGATCGGCCGGCGGGCCCCCACGCGGAGGACGCGGTCGGCCTCGCGCAGCGCGGCCCAGGTGGCACGACAGCCGGCGCAGGTTTGCAGGTGGGTGTCCAGGCGGGCGCTGTCCTGCGGCTCGAGCAACCCGTCGAGCCGCAGAGACAGCAGTTCAGCTGATGCTCGGCAGAACATTCGCGGGGGCTCCTTTCGTACGAATCTCATCGGCTAACATTTTTCGCGCGCGGTGGAGCTGGGTCTTGACCGCGCTTTCTGAGAGCCCCGTCAGATCGGCGATCTCCAGGTAGGACAGATCGCGGAAATAACGGAGCACGGTGACGAGCCGGTACTTGGGCGGCAAGGTATCGAGCAGCGCCCGCACGGCCTGCCGTTGTTCGGCCGCCAGCGTGCTTTCTTCCGGCTGGGGCTCGGGACTCGGCGCCCAGATCTCGACGCTATCCAGGGGCACGGACGTGCCCCGCCGGCGGCGCAGCAGGTCGATGCAATGATGGGAGGCGATCGACAGCAGCCAGGTCGAGAACTTGCGGTCCCGTTGGAAAGTGTGCAGCTGGCTCCAGGCCCGGATAAAGACATCCTGGGCGGCATCTTCGGCTTCCGCCGCCCCGCCCAGCATGCGGTACGCGAGATTGTAGATGGCCGTCTGGTAGCGCTCGACGATACAGCCAAAGGCGTTCTGGTCGCCGGCCAGGGCGCGGTCGATCCAAACGCGTTCCTCGGCCTGTGCGGCCTGTTCGGCGGTGGTCGGCAACGCCGGGTAGGCCGGCTGGGCTACGCCCGTCTGGGTTGATGGGTACGCGACAGCTATGCTCATATCCTCATCGCCTGTAGTCTGGCCTGGGTTGGTCAATGGGACGCCCCTCTCATCCATCGAGGCGTTTCCTTTCCGCACTCTTTATACGCAAGGCCCGGGCCGGGGGTTACAGGTGCAGGACGGGGCGGGCGCGAGCCGCTCAGCGCCGGCGCGGGGCGCGGCGCCAGGCCCGCGTGAAGGAGACCAGGGAGAGAAACCAGACCAAGCCGAGCCCGCCGACCAACGGCACCATGGGCCGGTACGCTTTCGGCGCGTCACCCTCGATCAGCACATAGGTATCGGGGGCCACCGGCGTGTTCAACGCCTGCGCCAGGACCGCCCGGGCATCCTGCGCATGCGGCGCATCCTCGAACCGCACCAGGCGCCCGATAAAGGCCGGGGCGCCGGTCACCGGTGCCGGCGCGGGGTGGATATCGTCCGTCAGCACGAAGAGCTTGCTGACGCCTTCTTGTTTATCGCTGTAACCCCGCACCGGGACCCAGTACGCGGTGTGCCCATCGCGGTGTAGCGCGACCGCGCGGTCGAGCTCGGCCTGCGCCTGCAGCACGGTGAAGCGGCCGGTCAGGCTGTCTTTCGAGGGCTGGTGCGGGCCGTCAATGGCGTGCGGGCTATCGTCCTGTAAGGCATACGAGGCCAGCCCGGAAAAAGCCAGGATGAGCCCCGTCGTCACCAGCAGAATCAGCCCCTGCAAAATCAGCCGCCATTTACGGCTTTCCAGAATCATCCCGCGCCCCTCTCTTGACCACACCCCCGACTCGCTCAGCAAATATCATACCATACAACGCCAGACGATCGCTGGCGCACCCCCAGGCGGGGGGGCGCGTCCGGTTCCCCTCCCCGCGCCGGGGAGGAATCAGGGGAGCGATCGGTCGCCTGGCCCGCCCGCTCCGTCTCCCAGAATCTTCGCCAGGTCCGCCGCCAGCGCATTGCCGGCGAGCGGGCCCAGGCTGATCGCCTGGATGACGCCGTGCGCATCCACGAAGAGATGGTTGGGGATGCCCACGGTGTGATAGCGGTTGCGGACTTGCATGTCGGCGTCGATCCCGATGAGCCAATCGTAACCCTGGGCTTGCGTAAACGCGCGGACCTGATCGGGCTCTTCCCGCATATCCACGCCCACCAACGCCAACCCGCGGCTTTTGTACCGGGCATACGCTTGCTGCATGGTGGGCAGCTCCAGCTTGCAGGCCTCGCACCAGGTCGCCCAGAAGTTGATCCAGACCGGCCGGCCGCGGAGCGCCGCCAGCTGGATCGGCCGGCCGGTGTTCACGTCGGCGAGTTGGAAATCGGGCGCGAGCATCCCCACGCGCGGCGGGGCGGCGGCCCCGGCCGGCGGCACCGGGAGATCGAAAGCCAGCGAGGGGCCAGGCCGGCCGTGCGCGCCCGCCCAGGCCAGCAGCGCCGCCAGCAGCACGCCCAGTGCGGCCCCCGCGCCCCACCGGGATCTCCGGGGCAAGAGCATGACGCCATTCCTTTCCATCGCAGCGGGCCCTAAATGGCCGCCTCCTTTAGTATAGCACATCTCCCCC
>DATGEF010000265.1:0-3560 GCA_035310405.1 Chloroflexia bacterium
AACGCCAGGATATTACCGCGCTGGGCGCGCTGCTGGCGGGCACCTTCGCCTCCTCGCGGGAAGTGGCCCGCCTGCTGCGGGAAAAAGACTTCCGCGTGCTGTTCCAGCAAGGCGTCAAGGAGAATATTTTCACCGAGCTGATCGAAGAGCAGTGGATGCTCGTCGTCATGTTCGATAAGCGCACGCACATCGGGCTGGTCAAGGTGCTGGCGAAGCGGGCGACCGACGAGCTGGGCCGCGTGCTCCAGCAGGTGCGTGTGCAGAGTCGCCAGCGCGACGCCGTGATCAGCACCAGCTTCCGCACCTCGGTTGAAGACACGATCGATTTGCTCTTCCGCGATTAATGGTGAGGTACCATGGCACTGATTAATGTGGCGGCCCGGGAGATTCACTGCAAAATCGTCTATTACGGCCCCGGGCTCTGCGGCAAAACCACGAACCTGAAGTATATCCATTCGGCGGTGCCCGGCCAGGCGAAGGGCGACCTGATCTCGATTGCCACGGAGACCGAGCGCACGCTCTTCTTCGACTTCCTGCCGCTGGACCTGGGGCAGGTCCATGGCTTCCAGACGCGGATCCACCTGTTCACCGTGCCGGGCCAGGTGCTCTATGAGCGGACGCGGGTGGCGGTCTTGAATGGCGCGGATGGCGTCGTCTTTGTCGCCGACTCGCAGCGGCATAAGCTGCAGGAAGATGTACAGAGCCTCCAGGAGCTGGCGCGCAACGTCACCCTGATGGGCAAAAAGTTCCTGGAGTTTCCCCTGGTGATGCAATACAACAAGCGGGACCTGGAAAACGCATTGCCGGTCGAAGTGATGGACCGCTACCTCAACTCGATCCGGGTGCCGCGCTACGAGGCCTCCGCCTCCTCGGGGGTGGGAGTCTTCGACACGCTCAAAGCAATCAGCAAGCTGGTGATCAGTAAGCTGTAGACCGCGAGGCCTGATACCATGGCCCTGGAGGGGACGCTTAAAGATTTCCCGTTGCCCGATATCATCCAGTTGCTCAGCCTCAGCCGCAAGACCGGCGCGGTGGAGATCCTGGGCAGCGATGGCTTCGGCACGGGCCGGCTCTATTTCCACCAGGGCAAGGTAGTCACCGCCACCCTGGAGGACTTGCCCGCGGCCGATGCGGCCTACGCCTTTTTCACCTTCCCCGGCGGCAGCTTCCTCTTCTATGAAAACGACCTCCCGCCGGCCAACGCCGCGCCGATCACGATCTCCAACGAGTTCCTGATTATGGAGGGTATCCGCCGCGCCGACGAGTGGGAAAAACTGCGCGACCGGGTGCCGTCGCTCGACCTGGTGCTGGGCCTGGTCGCCGATCCGGTGGCCGGCAACCGCGACATCAACCTCAAGCCGGACGAGTGGCGCGTCTTGACGATGATCAATGGGCGCGACAGCGTCCGCCAGATCGGCCGCCGCAGCCAGTTTGGCGACTTCAAGACGGCGCGGATTATTTATCATCTGCTGAGTGCCGGGCTGATCGAGCCGCTCGGCATCGTGCCGCCCAATCCGCCCCCGGGCCCGCCGCCCGGCCCGCCGCCCGGCCCGCCGCCCGGCCCGCCGGCCGCGCCGCCCACCGCCGGCCCGCCGCTGGCGCCGCAGAACGGGAGCGCCACCCCGCCGGCCCCGCGCCCGGCCGGGGGGCTCGGCTCGATTATTCGCCCGTTGGCCCCGGCGGGGGCGTCCCCGCCGCCGCCCAGCCCGGCGGGTTCCGCGCCGGCCCCGCTCCCGCCGCCCCGCCCGACGGCAGTGGCGCCCCCGCCGCCCACCCCGGTGCCGGTGGCGCCGCCCGTCGCCGCCCCGCGGGTGGCGACCGGGGCGTCGCTGTATGCGCGCCTGGAAGCGATCGCCGTGGGCGAGCTCGGCAACACCGGGCGGCTGATCCTCAGCGACACCTACAAGCGCATGCGCCTGCAGCCGGGCGCGGATCTGTCGGCGACGACGGCCGGCAGCCTCTGCGACCAGTTCGAGCGGGGCGCCAGCATGCTGGTCGGCTCCGGCCGCGCCCGCAGTCTCGCGGACACGCTGCGCCGTGCCGCAGCCGAGTTCTTTAGTGGCTGAGTGACGCTGGCCACCACTCGCATCCCAGAGCGACGTCGGTGGGTATCCCCCGTGACGATAGGTAGGGGAATTAACCGCTCTGGAATCCGCTCTGGAATAAGGAGACTTCCTGTCCTATGAAGCTCGTGCGCCCTCTCCGCCCCGGCGCGCGCCCCGCCGGTCTCCGCCTGCTGCTGGGGTTGGTCCTGGCCGGGCTGCTGGGGCTCGTCATCCTGGCCCCGCCCCGGGCTGCCGCCGCCCCTGCGGCGACGGCGGGCTCGCCGTCCCTCGTCTTCAGCGAAATTTACGCCCCGGTCGGCGGCGACCCGCAGGGCCAATGGTTCGAGATCCATAACACGCAGGCACAGCTCAATTACCCGCTGAACGGCTTGATCCTCGCCACCAGCAAAACCCAGCTGACACTGCACAGCAGCGTGGTCATTAGTGGCGAAACGGTGTTTACGTCGCCCACGCCGTCCTATGTGCTGTTTGTCCTCTCCCCGACCGCGGTCAGCGGTGGCTATGTCCAGCCGGTGCGGGGGGCGACGATCATCCCCGTGCCCCAATTGGGCGCCCTCGATCCGCAGCACGACGCGCTGCTGCTCTATACACCCGATAAGTCCCTGGTCATCGACCAGGTGAACTGGGGTCCGCCGGATCAGGACCGCAACAACTGGCCGAATTACAACGACCAGATGTGGAACCCTGGCCTCGACCCGCTCACCAGCCCAAGCCACAGCTGGGGCCGGACGCCGGCCGACCAGGATACCAACCAGGGCCACCCGGGCGATTGGACGCTGCACGAGACGCTCTCGCCCGGCGGTAAGGTGCCGCCGCTCCCGGCGCGCGGCTTCCTGGACGCGCCGACGAATCTCGCCGGCGGCTTGAGCAGCCTCTTACTCTGGGCGGCCTTTATCATCATCGCCATCATCGCCTACCGCTTCGAGCGGCTGCGCGACACGCGGACGTACTGGCAGCTGCTGCTGGCCGCCCCCTCGGGCCTCCTCTTCTACACCATCGTCGTCATCGTCGGCTTTAGCCAGCCGGGGGGGGCGCTGACTAATGACCAGAAGTGGCTGAGCTTCCCGGTCCTGCTGCTTTCGGCCATTTTCTGCTTATTGGCGGTGGGCATCTTCCGCAACGTGGCCCGCGGCCTGCTGGAAGGAGACTAGCGATGAACCTCGGCGATATCATTATCGTCTGGCTGCCCATGCCGCCGCTCCTGCTGGAGCTCGGCTTTATCCTGCTGGCCGTGGCCCTGCTCTGGTATTCGCGCATCCTCGGCGAGCTGCTGGAGATCATCCGCAAGCCCCCGCTGGAGGTGCTGATCGTGATCGCGGCCTGGGTGCTCATCCTGGCCTTCGTCATCCCACACTACATCGTCAGCGCCGTGTTCTACCCCAACCTCGAAGCCAATTCGCAGATGTTCCAGTACATGAACCTCTTCAAAAGCATCTCCTTCTTTGGCCTGCTCGTTTCGGCCCTCCTGGTGCTCTTCCCATCCGCCGCCTACTA